>JAJRYY010000154.1 GCA_024275565.1 Planctomycetota bacterium | reverse complement strand
TTGGACGTGCAACTGGCTGAGACCGCAACGAATAGCAGGAAGCAGATCCGCAGTAAGACGGGTGCTTGCATCACTCAGCTGGCTTCCAGTTTACTGCCCGCCGTCGCCATCTGCACCGCCGTCGCCATCTGTACCGCCGTCTTCATCGGATGTTTCCGGATCTCTGGTCGGTGTGACATCGTCGATTAAGTCGCCGGCAATGTCGCGCTGGGCCTCGAGGTCGACTGGCGTCGAGCTGTTGATTGCTCCTGGTTTGACAACCGTTGTCTTGACGTTCAGCGGCTGACCGCTCGCAGATTGGATACTGAATTGTGGCGCAGATCCTGTGTTAAACGTTCCTGAGTTTGCACCGGATCCGGCTTGATCGGCGGGCAGCGGATCTGCGAGCGTGACGGTCTGGAACACTTCATCAATTGTCTTCAGACGAGCCGCAGCCTGCGTCTGGAACGGTGTAGCCTTGAACAGTTTATCGGACTGGAGACGCTCAAGGTACGCACGCGTTTTCTCCTGATGCGACATGAGTCCATCCAGGGCAAACCGGTTTTCCTCGACCGTCGCCAACATACTGAGTGCGGCTCCGGCGATGGGTCCACGGTCGCCATAGGACGCAAGCAATGCGTTGCAGGCTTCTTCCGCCTTGTCCAGATACTCGGGTTTGAAACCGTCGGCGGACCCGGTTGACAGGAAAAGGGCGGTGCGACCCTTCCGGAGCAACGCACGCATCGTGAAGTCGCTGTTTCCGGACTCACGGATCAGGTCGTCCAGTGTAGCGAAGGACTGGTCGATGTCGGCATCCGCGGAAAAGCTGAGACTCCCCAGCAACTGCAAATCCGCCTCCAGCGAGCTGGCCTGTGATTTCGTGACATATTTGGATACGAGCAGGATGATGATGAACACCACAAGCCCGCCGCCAACCTGCAACGAGTATTTTTTGACCCAGTCGCTGATGTCAAGAATAAACGCGCCGAGATCGTTTTGCTTGAGTTCCTGTCTACGTTCCGCTTTCATGATGTAGGATTCCGCGTTGTGGAGGGTGTCTGGTTAGGGGTTTCCTGTCCGGTGGTTGGATCGTAAAGGGGCGTGGGGTCGCGTCTTATCATAGGGAGGTGCTTGGCCACGTTCCTCGCGTGCGATGACAACCTGTATTAGTACGCCACTGTTGTAAGTTTTGCTCCCATCGGAGATCGTCACCGTGCAGGATTCAGAGCCATTCTCGAACCGAGAGCCTTTCTCGAACCGCATGTTGATCACGCCTTTGATATTGCCGTCGCTCACCCTTGTCCATCGGGAAAGCGGCATCTCCTGACGATAGAAATTCCGTATCGCATACTTGTCTGCCCGACCCTCGTACACATGGCGAAGATACAGGCGACTGCTCCCCGTGGATCGGTCCTCACTCGCCTGGTCCACCATCACAAAACCCGCCGGTATTGGGACGTCGGGTTCAAGAGGACGGCCTGCCACAAGTCTCAGGTGAGGATTCGACTCGAGGCTTTGGACGCAACCACATGTGAATAAAGCAGTTACGGCAATTATGCAGAACCAGGCAATACCCGGCAGACTTCTCACATGCGTTTTCAAGCGATCGTCCATGACCACAGGCGTTCACAGGGTCAATCGGGCCTCCAAATTGAGACCCGTCTCGGCAAGGTACGGCATCAGGGTATGCAAGTCAAACGGTCTATACATTGTGCCTGTGAGTATCGAAAGTGAAGTAAAACTGTAGCGAAGCTGACGGCCACCCTCGATCCGCACAGTTCCGCCATTTTTTAAGAGATTTTCGGGAGTTAGTGCTGGATATCGAGGGACGGTTTCGGTACTCTTGCAAGCTGTAGTGAGAGAGATGGTGGTTGGAGTGTGGACCTTGTGTCTGCAGATATGCTTAATGTCTGCGGTTGCGGTGTGTCTGCGAGGGTATGATGTGCGTACGCGTGGTCTGTATGGTGTGTACGCCCCGTGTTCATCCAGCTGCCGAGGTCGTAGAGAGAGGGTTCGGTGAGTCGAACTCGATCTGCACGGTTGTTGGCTCTCGCTATGTGTGCCACTTCTCGCAGAATGTCATCCGACTCATCAGGAATAATGGGTGTTTGTTACCGAATTTCGTCTGGGCGTGCAGCCTGAACGTCATTTGAGTTGATTGTTATTGAAACCCAGCAACGCGAGCCATCGTGAACGGTTCGTCAGGTTCTTGAGGAGGATAGCAAATTATGAAGGTCAGAAGTCTCTTTGCAGTGCTTGCGGCGGTAGCTTTTACCGTCAATGTGGTCAACGCTGACCCCGAGATCATCCAGGTTGACGCAGAGTTGGCTGGTGGCGTCGTGGATAACATCAGCGGACCGCACAACTTTGGTGGATTCGACACTTTTGACAGCGTTGGATTCCCGGGTGGTACGTTCACAGTCGATGTGTCATCAGGTCCTGCGACACAGGCTGGTTTCGACTTTGAAGTCAACATGGACTGGGCAAACTTCGCTACGGCTGACTTTGCTGGTGGGACAGCCACATACTCCCTCCAGGGCATCAAGGCTCCCGGTACGAACCTCCCGATCGATGCAGTTGGTGTTTTTGATGGTTTCGGCCAGTCAATGCCGAACACGACGATCAACTTTGACGATGGCAACATCTTCGTGAGTGGTTTCTCGGACGACCTCATCAATGGTGGCGATGTCATCTCCATTCAGTGGACACAGGTTCCCGAGCCGGCAACACTCAGCCTGCTCGCACTCGGTGGTGCAACGATCTTGCGTCGTCGTCGCAACCGCTAAAACACTGAAACACTCACATATCCTGCAAGTTGCAGGGAATTGTGAGTGCAAACGTTACGAGCATGGGATACGACTGATGGTCCCCTTTGGCATCATGCCATGGGGGACCTTTTTTTATGTCCATCCGAGCGAGGCAACCGAGGCAGTACGCCCGTACGCACCTTATTAAGATCATATCAATGGGCAGGGGCTGGTCAGGGGGCCGGAAATGTGGACAGACGCGTCCACACCGGTTCTCGCAGCGACGCAGGTTCGACACCATGGCTGGGAACAGGATATTGAGCATGCCAGCCGCTTGCCTGACGACAACGACGGGACGCCTCAGAAAGCGGAGGGGACGGTAAAAAGAGGACACTACTCAGGATGCAGAGATCGCTACCCTAATATCTCAATGACTGACTACTCTATGATCTCAATGACAGAGTTGACTTCGCCATATTCGTTGGTTTCAACACTGGGGTTGTCCTTGTCGTAGGCCCAGCGACCGTCGATGACCAGGCGATAGCGATAGCGTCCCGGATCGAGTTTGAGGATCGTTTCAAACGTCCCATTGTTATCACGTCGCTGCATCGGCGTCTTGTGGGGCATCCAGGCGTTAAAATCGCCCGCCAGCTGCACTTCCACTGCCCCAGGAAGCTGACTGCAAAATACGACACCCTCCGGGGTTTGGCGGACGCCGTAGATGGCTTCCAGCTTCTCGTCGATGCGTTGATGGAGCGCGTCAGTTGAAATCGGGTCCGCCGATAACTGCTCTCCAGCCGGGACTTCTGCAACACGGGCAGCCTCACGCATGGCCCGTTCGCCGATATTGTCCTCAGCGCGATTGCCTTCTGCACGAATGGCTTCTGCACGAATGGCCGCAGCACGGTCAATACCCGCGGTGTCAGATACACCGCTTCCACGCATCGGCGGCACCAGATCGTGCTTGGGATCGGCCACCACCTCAGCAGCATGTCGCACCGGGCGGGCATCTGCAGCGTGCTGTTCAGTAGCAACATACCTGCCCGTGGTCGATTTTTCGACCGGTTTCGGGGGGACCGCGTCAGCACCAGGATGCGGGACGGCACCCGGTCGCACGCCGGGCCTGGACGGTATGAGAGGCGTCGTGGTGGCCAGCAGGCGGTCGGCGCTTTCTGCAAGCCGGTCTGCATACTGGTTAATCTGGTCGCTGGACGCCTCTTCAACGTTGGCACCGATAATCTCGATGGCTAAGGTCTGGAAATCTCTGGCACCCATACTCCCCGGGGCGAACTCGGTGATCGGCTGACCAAAGCTCGCACCTTCCTTGAGCTTGGTATTGAAATTGATGACCGAGTTGAGAACCAGACCCTCAAATTTACGCCGCAGCTCTGCCAGAATCTCACGGGCGAGCTTGGTGCGCACATCATACTGATTTGCAATGACATGCACGTCATATTGTTTATCCTTGGCCTGGGCGATCGCTTCGACAGTTTCCAGTTGTCGCGTCAGACCATGAAGTGAAAAATAACCTGTTTCGACCGGGATGATGACCTCGTCTGCAGCGATGAGCGCATTTTTCATCAACAGGCCAAAATGTGGCGGGCAGTCCACCACGATGAAGTCATACCGGTTCCGAACAGTCTCCAACGCCCGATCCAGCAACGTCTCACCGTCCTCCGAGTTCGACTCAGCCGCCTCAAAATCCGCCAGCGAACGCTGAGAAGGTGCCAACTCAAGATTGGGCAATATCTGCCACGCAATTTCGGCGAGGTCGACGCTTTTTCCACCCCGCTGGCAGGTAAGCCAGTCAGTGACAGATGCGTCGATCTGCTCTTCTGGAACCGCCATTCCGACCGCACAATGGCTTTGTGGGTCCATATCGACCACAAGAACCCGCTTGCCTTCCTTGGCGAGGGCAGCCGCAAGGTTCGTCGAGATGGTGGTTTTTCCGACACCGCCTTTTTGATTGACGATAGCGAGGGTACGGTTCATATATACGACCTCAAACGCTTCATTCTAACCCTTGACGCGTGACAGGTAAGCTCGTAGCAGGCAACAGCTCGCAACAGTTCGTAGCAGGTAACAGCACGTTTCGCAACACCATACGTTTCGCAACACCATACGTTTCGCAACACTACGTTCGCAGCCGCAAAAGCCGCAAATGTGTATCAGGTGCAGGCATGCACGATGTGAGCCCAAAAGGGACCATGCCTCGACTGCGCCAAACCAACCGGGCCAAACCATCCGGAACTGGCTCGTAACACGTCATCACGGTGACAATCATCGGCTCCCAGTGCTGAGAACTTGAAACTATCGGACCCTCAACTGAATTTTATTATGATAGCATCTAGGGAATATACCTGCCCTTGGTGGTTGTGAAATGTTCACACGTGAGGGTATTTGCGTTGCCTGCCAGTCACGGTAGGATACGGGCGTCCCAGAGACGTGGTTAGGAGGGGACGACGTAGTTGTAATTGTCGTAAGTTGTTATACGGAAGATGTTTACATACACGGGGCGTAGCTCAGCCTGGCTAGAGTGCCGGCTTTGGGAGCCGGAGGCCGCTGGTTCGAATCCAGTCGCCCCGATCATTTCAGGATGAAAGCCGTTCGACGAGAGGAGTCGAGCGGCTTTTTTTGTCAAATTTTCTGGCACCTGCCTTTCTTTCCAGGCCCACAATCCGTTTCGGCAGAGTAACCGGGATTCGATTTTTCACGACGGTGATGGGGGGGGGCGACTGGCGGGAACACGCAGTCGGGAACCTGTTTCCAGGAACCGGGCGTGGTGGAAGTCAGATCGCTCAGGGTCCACCATTCTGCGACCTCGACCCACCGAAAAAAACGCCCCATGCGGGGATGAACCCGCCGGGGCGTGAAAAGCGTTCGTAGTTATTCGGCAACCTGTCAGATTCGGCCCATTCACCGGGTCCGGTCAAGTTACCGCTTCAACACCAGCATGGCATGTTTCAACCAGCATGGCTGTTCAACCAGCATGGCTGTTCAACCAGCATGGCTGTTCAACCAGCATGGCTGTTCAACCAGCATGGCATGACGGCAGTTACAGCATTACGGCAGACACGGATCGGGACAGAACGAGATGCCCGAGAACGCGTCCAGGATGTTCGTGACGTCAAACACATCGACCATGCCGTCAGGCGTACAGCTTCCAAGGAAACCAGCAATGTCCACATTCACCAGGCCACAGAAGAGAGAGCCCGAGAACGCATCCAGAACACACGTCACATCAAAAACGTCGACATCACCGTCACGGTCCACATCACCGTACAACACCACCTGACAAACATCGACCGTCAAGACGCACGGCGGGCCAACTGCGAACGGGATGGACGCCATCGATGGGAACTCAACCAGGGCTGAATCCGGTTCGGCGTCTATGGAAATCTCGAACGTACTACCCGTCATGGTGTCAGCAGAAATGTCCAGCGTATACGTCGACATATAACGCGGCGTCGCAGGAGGCACGTTGACCATACCCGTACCCAGCGCACTGGCAGCCTCCTGATCAGGGCAATCAAATGCGACGAACGTCGTACCCGCTCCATCAAACACATAGTCCGCCCGCGACTCATCGATGTCCACGCCACCAGGACATGGTACGGTCACACTACCCGTCCCACTGGTACGCACCACCGAAATCCGGGTCTGAAACGCACGAAGCGCGTCCACGTCCTCAACGAACAAATCCACCGATACCGTACCGCCCGCTGCACCAGTGTTGCTGGAAAGCTGACACGTCATCAAGGTAGATGGTTCGACGGTCAGCACGCATACAGGACCTGTGGCAAACGGAATCGCATCGGAAGGGCCACTCACCAGTTCGGAGTCCGGAGGCGGCAAAATGGATATCTCAAAAGTGGACCCGACCGTCGCGTCCGAAGACACGGTCAGATGATATTCACTCAGGTATTCAGGAATCAATCCGACATTCACAGTTCCGCTTACCAACGCCGATGCCGAAGCAAGGTTCGCGCAATCCACCGTGGAAAACGCAGCCCCAGCTCCAGCGAACACCCAGTCCGGACGCGTCTCGTCGACTTCAACGCCGTTAGGACAGTTCACCAGAACACTACCCGTCCCGCTCGTCCTCGTGATCTGAATATCCGTCTGGTAACCCCTCAGATCCTGAACCTCGGACAGGAATACATCCAGGTCAACCGTCCCATTCGGTGGGGCAGAACTGGAGGACAAGGAACAGGACATAGTCCCAGCAGGAACCACGGTCAGTGTACAGGGAGGCCCAAGATTGTATGGGATGAGCACATTGGCAGGCGCGGTCAACACCGTGATGGGAAGCGGTACAAGCGAAATCTCAAATGTCGATCCCACCGCAGCATCCGGAGATACATTCAGTCGGTACCCAGACAGATATTCCGGCACCAAACCAACATCAATACCCCCGACCGCCATGGCTCCCAGAGCGCTCTGTTCAATGCAGTTGGCTGCAGTAAAAGCAGTTTCACCCGCAAACACCCAGTCCGGACGCGACTCATCGACCTCCACGCCATCAGGACATATCACCGAGACAGTTCCGGTTCCACTTGTCCGCACAATCTGGACCGTCGTCTGATAAGCACGAAGATTGGTCGCATCGGTCAACTTTACCTCAAGGTCCACCGAACTACCAGCAGCCACCTGATCATTCGCAAGCACGCACGTTATCTCAGTGGTGGTGGGCGGACCCACGGTCACCGTCATGGTAGAGTTGATCGAGACTGGAACCCCCTCATTGAGAGGATTCAGAAACACGGTCCCCGGGAACGGAGAAAGCGAAATCTCAAACGTACTCCCAATCGCCGCGTCTGCAGAAAGCGTCAACTCAAATTCGCCAAGGTACGCAGGGGTCGCGCCGACGTTCACACTGCTACCAAAACCCAGCACCGAGATCAACGTGACAAGGGAGCAATTCACTTTCGGGAAGACATCTGTCTCTCCCGCAAATATCCAGTCTGGTCGACTATCATCCACGGTAACACCACCTGGGCAGAGAACGTCCAGGCTACCCGTACCACTCGTCCGCGTGACCACAATACCAGCCTGATAACTCCGGACATCCATCACATCCGTAACAAACAACTCAACACCCAGTGTCCCGCCTGGCATCACGGTCTGGCTTAACAGCGAGACAGACACTTCACCACCATCAACACACGTCTGAGCAAATTCATCGCAACCCTGACCAGGGCACGGATCACCCGATGTGACGCACGACCCGCCTGAGCAGGACTCAACACCATTGCAGAATATACCATCGTCGCAAAGCGCTGTATTCGGTGCATTCACGCACGACCCAGCCAAACACGAATCGTCCGTACAATCATTCGCATCATCACAATCCATCGGAGGCCCGGACTGGCAGGATCCACCTGAACAGGTATCGCTCAGCGTGCAAAGATCACCATCGTCGCAAGACCCTGCTGTCGGTGCATTCACGCACGACCCAGCCGAACACGAATCGACCGTGCAGACATTCGAATCATCACAATCCATCGGAGGCCCGGACTGGCAGGATCCGCCCGAACAGGTGTCATTCACCGTGCAGAGATTACCATCCTCACAAGGGTCGTTGTTGGGCGGATTGCTGCACACCGTGGCTGTGCAGACATCGTCTGTACAAGGATTCCCGTCATCGCAATCCCCAGGACCACCGCAACCAACACCGGCGCATGTCACATTCAGATTACCCGTTCCGAAATCACCTGCACCGAAACCACCAACCCGAATCTTATAACAATTACCCTGTTGCACGGGAACGGTCAGCGTACTCTTAAACCCGCCACCGCCCGTACCACATGCGTTGATGGGATCGTCATCGTTACAGGCAATCGCAGCCCCGGCAGGGCAGGTCGGCGTTTCACCGCAACCATTGTGAATCGCAAGACGTGTATCGTAGTTTGCGGATCCACCAAGCTGCTCGCACGTCGTCACCGTCAGATCACCCGTGCAACTGGCTGTATAGTCATACCAGATGTCGTTGTGAACATTGTCATCACCAGAGGGTCCGCAATCAGGACTGCCAGCGTAATCAGGCCCATCCGTGGTGGCGGTACTCGTATCGAACGCGGTCACACCATCCGACAAGCTTAACGCGCTGGTACAGTCGTCATTGTTCCCGGCACCACCGCCAGCACAGACAGCGTTACGGGCAGCCGCAAACGCCGGAATATCCATCCGTGACCCGGAATTGGACGGAAAACCAACACCACATCCGCAGTGGGTCACGATCCCGACAATTTCACCATTCTGAATCGCAGCAGAACCGCTCGTACCACCAGTCGTATCGATCGTCCAGTCATAAGACGTGCTGAACACGCCAACGACCGTCCCCGTCGATGTCTGCTGTGTCTGCGTCAACGTGCAAGTCGTATCACCACCATATCCAAAGGTCGAAACCGTCGAACCATTCGCAGCAGTGCTGGCTGCAATCGGACGCATCAATCCATAACGATCGAAAATGGTCTGACCCAGATTGTTCGTACCACTCGTCATCACCGCCCAGTCAGCCCCAACGCCGGCATTCTGAGAGTCAAATGTCACGATCGGAAACTGATCCGCAACCGGAGGATTGTTCAGGAAGCAACCCGCCGACGAGTTCGGAACGTTGAACTGAATCGTCAAACCCGCCTGCATACAATGACCGGCAGACACCAGGCAACTATCCGTATTCCAGACCGACGCCGTGCATCCGATCGGCATCAGGCGACCAGCCCAGTTCTCACTCGATGGCACGCGACTGTCACCACTGCAAATCCCGCAAACACCAGGGTCGCCAACAGGGAGATGAGCCTTCTCATAAGCAAACTGATCGACCACAAGACGATTCCGCTGCGTACGCGCACCAGCCACAAGCTCAACCTTGACTTCGTCACCATTGAAATAGGCGGACGTATAATTCCACATCGCAAGCGTACTGGCATCAAGCTTCTGGACCTCGCCATCCTTCAAAGATGTGACGAGGATATAACTACCCTTATCCAGCTCGATCGCACCAAAATACAACCGGATCCACGCGGCATCCGGTTCTTTCACGGATGTCGAATAAACGACCGAATCCTGGTTCGCCAGGTTCATGCGCACGCCGCTGTCCTTGCCTTCAAGTTGATACTGACCAACCGGTCTTTCAAGCGTCGTCTGACCCATCGCCACCACCGACGGCAGCATCACAAACAGCGCCAACATTTGCGTAAACCTGCGCATTTTCGCCTCCCGCATCGTGTCCATACCCTAAGAACGCACCCGAACCACGGACGCGCCCAATTGCAAATTCATAACACCCAACAAGCCCGCACGACTACTAAAATGGATCGCCTTCCGATATATCCGGAAAACCATCCCCCTCAGATCGTGGCAGACCCGAAATGATCCAAACGTGAGTTCTTTTCCCTTCCAACAAACAACCACAACCAGGGGCAGTGTACCCGCACCCGCAATCCACGCACCAGAAAGGCGCCCCGAATACACAAAAAACGACCTGATCCTCACCAAAAGGACTGAGGACACCAACACGGACGTCCCATACTGATCGAAACGAACCATGCTGATCGAACGGAACGACACAACAGGGCACGGAGACCACACGCAGCGATCCATGCAAGACACACAACCGTAAAAACAGCATCGCTACCGAAGCAAAACCACCAAAATACCGCAGCAAAACCACCAAAAAGCGGCCCCACCTCCCACCACGGCGTCACATAGACAGGTGGCCGATAGACAGGTGTCCGATAAACAGCCCCACTGGACCTCTTCATTCTAATCGATCAGTGTCCCAAAACGCAAGAATCTTAGGTTTCCAGTTGACGATTTTGGCACATTGGCATCCTGCAACATACAGGATTCACGTCCCACTTTATTTAGAAAACTCTCAACGGCAACCGTGGTCCCAACTCACCCCATCCCACCATCCGACTCAGAATCCTAGCGATCTACAGGATCAGAAGAGGCAGGATCCGTTGCTGCAGGACCAGCAATCGAACCAGCAGGCAACGCAACGCGTCCACCCCGCATCGACCATTGAATCGCCTCAAGCTCAACACTCCGGAAAACCCGGCGATACCGAACAAGCAAGATCAGATACCACAGGCCGAACACCACCAGACCAACCCCACCAACACAAATGGGCACGAACATACCCAATGCCATCGCGCCAGGACCACCAGAAAATCCCGTCACACCAGGGTTCATCCCCGGCTTGAACACGCCTGACAAAGCAACAACAAGCCCGCCAAGAAGCATAATACCAATGCTGATCGGATAACCCCACATCACCTTCGTCGTACTCGAAGCAAGCACCGCGTCGGGGATCCGCTCAGCCATCCGCCTCAGATAAACAAGAAAACCGAAGTGCATCACAACACCGGCAAGCTGAAGCAACATCCCGATGGCAGCCACAATCCCAGACATCATGCTCACTTCGCCAGGAGTCGTCAGCGACAGCGACATGGTCCCAGCCACAATCGCCTGACCGGCAAACTGAAGCACCGCGCAGAAACGCAGCACTTTACGAAGCTTAAGCGTATCACCGGCGATGGAGTGACGCGGTTCCTGAGAGGTCACAAGAAACATCGCCCACAACCCGAACCCAGACGACAACACCCCAAGCAGAGCAGGAAAATGCGGCGAAACCATCATCCCAGCCACACCACCGATCAAGCCAATAATAAACCCCGATACCACCATAAGCAGCATCATCGTCATCCCGAGACGAACACGCCGCAACCACTCAGGATTGGCATTCCGAAGATAATCATCCCGCAACGAAAGCTCGATCGCAGCCCCGCACTCCGGGCAATACATCTCACGCATCAGCCCGCGAAGGTTGTATCCGCAGCTCGTACAAAGCAAATCACCCAGCGTAGCAGCATCATCACCGCAAGCCTGCGGATGTTCGCGCATATCAGTCATCAAGGAATCCTCAAACGTGTAGCATGGCGTCCGTGCAATTGGCGTCCGTGCAATTGGCGCCCATACAATGAGCGATCGTGCAATTGCCGATATCGATGGCAAACACAAGTCAACACCATCATTGCAACAATAGCAACGAATGCAACAGAAATGTAAAATGAGAAGTCAAAATGGATCCGTGACAGTTTTGGCGGAGATGTAAACGCAAGGGCGCATGTAGCACAGCCGCCCCCGGCTGTGGACGTTTCAAGCTGTGGACGTTCCCGTGGACGTTCCCATCGACCAGCGGAACGCCCCCGTAACCTACCCGCCCATCACAGGACCGCCATTTTCACCACCGAGATAGATCCGATTCTTACCATCGCGCTTCGCCTTCAGCAGCGCCTCATCAGCCCGCGATATCAGATCCTCGATCGTAAAAGCATCCGCAGGAAAGCTCGCAAGGCCACCACTGATCGTCAACCGTGTCCCGACCGCAAGGTTCAAACGATCGAACCGATGATTCTTCAGCGACTGACGACACCGCTCGATGATCGGCAGCACGCTCGTCGGATGCGAAGAACCCGGAACCCGCAAAGGCTCTTTATCCCAGAACAACGCCGCAAACTCGTCACCACCATACCGCGACACAAGATCATGCTCACGGCAGTTCCCCTTGAACAGCGCCCCGCAACCACGAATAATCTCATCGCCCGCGTCATGCCCATACGCGTCGTTGTACCGCTTGAAATCGTCAATATCTAACATCAGCAGCGTCACAAGACCATCCGCACGATGAGCGCGATCCAGTATCCGCGCACCACGCTCAAGCAGAAAGCGGCGATTCGGCAACCCGCTCAACTCGTCCACATAGGCAAAATCATGCCATTTCCGTTGCATCGCAGAGGCGGAAATCAGATGTCCAACAAGCTGACCATAATGACGCAGCTTCGATCCATCCCCAGGACCATACGTCCGACCATTCACAGGACCACCGACGAGCAAGCTCCCAAAACGCCCCTTACCCAGCGAAAGAGAAACGCTCAACACAGGACCACCACCATCAGGCGAAACAGCACCAGCGGACGATTTCTCAACACCACCACGCGGCAGAACAGGCGCAGCCCCAGAAGACTCCCCAACGCTACCATCCACAACGACCCGGGCCCACGAAGCACACATCGCAGAGCGAACAAGTTCGGCGAGCGATTGCAGAATCCAGCCAGGCTCGGCATCAAGACGCTGCAAGATCTCGCTAAGCGAAGACAGCTCACCCATCGTGACACCGGAAGCTTCAGACGCACCACCCGGACCCCGCGACACCATACCATCCGAAACATCTTCACCACCCGAAACGTCCTCACGCTCCGCCACCCCATGACCAGAGGGCGGCGCATCGCTCAACACTGCCTCAAGCTCATCAAGTCGCAACGGGCAGATCAGATAATCGTCAGCCCCAGACGCACACGCAAGGCGGACCGCAGATTCCAGCTCAGCAGGGCAGCACAATATCAGTTTCGTTCCACGACCAGAAGCCTCACGCAACCCCGCGACAGCCTCACAAAGAGGCTCGTCCGTACTCTCCACGAAGACCAGAACAGCTTCCACCACCGACACAGCTTCCACAGGCCTCGCAGCTTCCACAGCTTCCGAAGCTTCCACCGAAGCCGTCCGGGACGCCAGTTCCGAAATCGCAGAAAGGTAAGTATCCGCCATCAGAAGTTCAGACTCAGGCCTGCAACGCCGCACGACCGACGCAAGCGCACCCCGATCATTCACAAGCAGGATCAAACCAGAACCCCTGGAAAATCCAGAACCCCTGGAAAATCCAGAATCCCCGGAACCCCTGGAAAATCCAGAACTCCTGGAAAACCCCGAATCCCCGGACAACCCAGAACCACCACCACTACCCACGGAATGTGCAGAAGGTTGTTCAATACTCATCGACCCGGATCCTTCAAACGATCTGCAGCGTCCGCCTCGCCGCCACCGCCCGCACCACGCTCGCCTTGACGACCACCACCCCCTCCAGCGCCGCCATCACCACGATCACCATAAATCAGACACG
>JAJRYY010000153.1 GCA_024275565.1 Planctomycetota bacterium | reverse complement strand
CAGTCCATGTCGCACTTGCATCATGACCTCGCGTGGGCTGAACAAGTACGCGTTCACGTCGTTTTTCAACACCGGGCCGAGCACTTTCTGAGCACGGGGGCCGAGGTAGATGATCCGGTGTCGGCCGTGGTGCTCGGTCTTGTGCGAACCCGGCTCATACACCCAGACCTTGCCCAAAGTGTCCAGGTCACAGCCACGCATGATGATGACCTCACACGGTCGCATCCCCGTGTATCGCTGGAGTTGGATCATTGTGGCAATCTGCCAACTAGCGTGTTCGATCGTCGCATCGACTATTGCATCGTCGACGGGACGGATCGGCTGCGTTTCGCGAGCTGTCGATCTGCCGCGCCTGAGACCGGCAACGCATTGAAGTCCGTGCTGGACGTGCGATGGCACCATCTCATTGGCCGTCGCCCACTTGAAGAACCGTTTGATGCGGCTGACGTGGTTGTTGATTACGCCGCGCGAGAGATCCGCCGCAATGAGCGTGTCTCGATATGTCTTCAGGGCCAGGGGGCCGAAATTCCGTGCCTCGGTCTTGCCGTACAGTTCATTCAACGGCGTCAGCGCGCGTTTGATCGAAAAAACCTCGCTCGTTGGCTGCCCGTGTTTGCGATAGTACTGCTCTACGAAGGCCAAGTACGGCAAAGCAATCTCGCAGATGGTCAACGAAGGCCTGTTGGGGTGGGCCTCGTCGCTTGGCAGCCGCCGGAAGTTGCTCGTCCACTCGGAGATCACGCGGTTGTAGTTCGCGTGGCTTTCGGGCGTGCCGTGTTTGCCGAGGTAAATGTCTTTACCGTCCAAACGAACCACAGCCTTGCCGGACGGTTTGTGAAGACGGTACGAGGGGATGCGGGGGGTGATTCTGCCGGCCATTGTGACGCTCCTGAAAAGCGAAAAGTGGTAATTACCACTTTCCGGGCTTCCTGAGCCTCACTGCCTTCCGCCGGCAGGTATCCGTAAGTCACGGATTAGGCGTGAGTTATGTCAACTCCCCGAGTAGGATTCGAACCTACGACCTAGCGGTTAACAGCCGCTCGCTCTACCAATTGAGCTATCGGGGAATCGAACAATCCTTACTGCGATCTCGCAGCAAGACCTGCAATTTATCGGTGAGTAACGGGCAAGTCAACAGCACCACAATTTTGACGATGCTCAATATACCAGCGGCGGCGGATCGTCCCCGAAATCACGGTGTTCCCAGCTTTTTCGCACAAGCCCAAGCCCATGAGCACAGACCTCAAAATCCGCGCTCAATCGTCGAAATAAAGACCCCGGAGGATTCCCATCCTCATTGGTCAAATTCGAAGCAATGGCATACGACTCCTTACCACGACCGACAAAATCCAGAAGCTGATCCGGGTTGGCACTTCTGCCACGACCAGCACCCTCCGGGAACAAGCCAGTCCAGAAAAGCGTCAAATCACCAATATGACGATGAACCTGTCGCTCCTCCTCCGACGACGTAATATCATGCTCAACGTAGTCGAGCAATTCCACCACACCGGTCAGCCGGCGACCTTCATGGTCCTCGATGGCATTGATCCCATCCATGTGCAAAAAATCAAGCATGAGTGACACCAGGTAGTCGTTGAGGCGATTGTCACACACACCAACCTCGACGCAGAACGCGTTCTCAACAAGCCCCGCGAAATGCTTCCGCAGAGGATGATGCTCCAGATTGTTTTGCATAGCACACCGCCCTTCCATGCCCGCCGGACATCTTAAATCACCACCCGATAGCTCCATGGGCAACGCCGGATATCTCCGTTTTAATCAGCCGGACATCTCCGGTTTATAGACACGCAACCTCAGGAACCACCAAACATGGTCCATGTATGCATTTTACGAATCAGGGACGGGTCGAGGCAACTCAAAACCGAAATATCTCGATTATTGGTACTGAAAATGTGCTTATCGGAACCGCTTGGCACCTATCAAGACCGCTGAATGGCGATCAGAACGGGCTTGGGCGATGACACCGCGAGCAAGCAGAATAACACCCCGCGAGGAGGTTCCGGCAGGGGGGGGGCGGGTGCTGTCGATCTGAAAACCCATGGCTACGAGCTGCCTCAGAAATGTAAGAAGTTGCGAGAGTCCTGCACGCAGATGCGGGAGTCTTGCACGCAGTTGCGAGGGTCGTGTACGCAGGTGCGAGGGTCTTGTACGCAGCTGTGAAGCCCGCACGCAGATGCGGGAGTCCTGCACGCAGCAGCGAGGGTTTTGTACGAAGTTGTGAGATTTTGGCGCTGCGCGAAGGACAATAAAGTGCTACTGGTCCGTGTCAGACTTAGGAGCCTCATCCTTATCTTCGGACTTTGGCATCCGAACTGTTCCAGTCTTTCCAGAACCACCAGTCTTCCCAGGACCATCTGAACCGTTGGCCGGCCTTGTGTTCCGTCTGCTGCTGGCAGCCGGGGCTGGCTTGGTGGACTGATTGACAAGCTTGAAGCGATCCCGTTGTGCCTGATCGGGAATATGGTCGAGTCTATCCTTCAATTCCGCAAACAGCACATTGATCGGCTTGGAAATCTCCCGCTGACGCCGCTTCCACTCCCGACGCTCCTTGAGACTCTTCACCTCGCCGAGGTTCTTCTTGATTTCGGCGATGGCAGTTGCATTATCGGTCGTATACTCAGAAACACGATGCTTCAGCTCCCGGAGGATCGAATTGGCTGCTTCCACCTGCGGCGGCGTCAAACGAAGATCCTTCACAAATTTCGCAGCATACTCATCGAAGTGGCCATCCAGTCTGATTTTGTCGCCAGAACCCGCGAAACCAGTCGGCAGAGATCCATCTTTTGGAGCTGTGGGTGGGGCTGGTTCATTCTTCAGCGGAGCCTGCTGTGGGAAGATGCCCGATGGCGAGGGCTTGCCTTCCGCCCACTTCTGGAAGTTCCCCTCCATCTGGTCGAACGTCTTGCCCATCTCATTCATATCGAAATCATGCACGCGTTTCTGATCTTCGGTGAGGTACTCACGCCATTCCTCGTTGGACCGATAAATCTCTTCCTTCGCCAGCTTGACCATCTCGAGGATACGCGTCCCCATTTTCCTGGCAGCCTCTGCATCCGGAACGCTGCCCTGCTGCTGATACCACGTCAGATCCCGGATCATCGGGAAGATTTCGTCGTGATGATCTTCGAGGAATTTCTGCACACGCGACGTCATCATCTCCCGCGTGAATTCCGTCTGGGCATCGTTCAGGCTGTATCGCCGTTTCAGATTGCGAACTGCCTGTTTCAGGATGCGGTTGATGGGCCAGAACTGTTCGACATCCGCACGCGCATCATCGACATCCGCCGTATCAGGGGCGTCGGAATTGCTCTGCATCGCGACAGCCTGGTTGAACGGAGCGTAAAGCACCGCCAGGCATAACATCAACAAGCTTGATTTTTTCGGACTTACGTTCTTCGGACTCACAGCGATGTCATCTCCCTGAATGATCTGCCACTCCAGACGCCGGTTTCGACGCCTCGTGTATACTCTCTATCTCGCGAGTATACCCTTTATATAGTATGACCAGGTGTCGAGGTTGCAATCACGCCGAAAATTTATGCACAGGAAACGGCGACATTGCGTATTTTCCTGAGTGTATTCGCAGACAACAGGCTGAAATCTGGCAGCAAGGATCATTCCTGATAATCCTTCCGGACGGCTGGGAAATCTCAACCCAGGCTACTGGGAGGTCTTACCCAGCAGCCGACGGAACGGAGCGGTGAGACGCTGCATATAGTAACTCAGTCGAGCCGACCACAACCGCTCGCGTAAATGCTTCAGCAGGGCGTTTTCCGGGTCGGTTTCCAGACCCTTTTCGATCATCGCCCGGGATTCGGAAAATCGGCCCACACGCTGGTAGGCGAGAGACAGCTTGACGATCGCCAGAAGGTAGTCGGGCTTGAGTTCGATTGCACGCTTGCAATGCTCCGCACCCTCATCGAAATCACCGGTCAGGAAGCAGCAGACACCAAGATTATGGTGCGCATTGGCCACCTTTTCGTCCAGAATCAGCACCTTTCGGAACTGATCCGATGCAAGCCTGGTTCGCTGCAACCAGAGCAGGCAGTTTCCGAGCAACAAACGCGATTCGATGCTCTCGGGGGAGGCTTCGACCGCTTTTTCCAGGTATGGGAGCGCTTCGTCAAATTTGCCAAGCTTCAACATGGCAGACCCCATCCGGACATCCATGTCTGCGATATCGGGATCGAGCTGACTTGCTCTATCAAGGTATTTCAAGGCAGAATCGGCGTTGTCCTCAGCCAGTTCCGTCTCAGCCATCGCCAGGTGTGCGGTGGTGTGGTCCGGAGCAAGGTCGATGGCCTGTCGGAACTTGTTGGAAGCTCCTCGAAGATCGCCACAATCCACCAGCAACTGACCCCACTCCACGAGAAGGTCTACATCCCCGGGATCCTCGCGAATCGCATCCAGATAGCACTGTTTCGCACGCTCAGGTTCGTTCCGAGTCCGATACACACGCGCCATCTGAGAGCGAACATTCTCAAATCCGGGGTCAATATCGACCACACGCTGCCAGCAGTACATCGCACGTTCGTACTCGCCACGGTCCGCCAGCGAGATGCCCATATGGTAAAAACACTGCGGGCAGTCCTCACGAATCTGCTGCGCCATATAAAACGCCTGCTCTGCCTCATCGTGACGACCCATCTCAGCCAGCGTAATAATCTGGTGGCAGAAACCGGGCTCAAAATTGGGATACAACTCGGAAACATGCTGAAATGTCTTCAGGGCGTCAGCCAAGCGTCCCACACGGTCATAATCGACGCCCAACGCCATCAGAAGCTCGCAATCGTCAGCCTCAACGCCGCGAACCCGCTCGTACGCAACAATCGCATCTTCAAACCGATCCAGCTGATCCAGCAGGAATCCACGATGAGCCACCCAGTGCATATTGGACGGATCAATCTCCAATGCACCGTCGATCTCGGCTAGCGCCTCGGACCAACGACGCACCTCGCATAGCTGCTGGGCACGTTCGGCACGTTGTTCTGCTTCGAACCAGTCGTTCATGACGGATTCCCCTGAAATCGGGACACCTGAAGTCGGGATACCTGAGTTATAAGATACCAGAGCATGGGACGCTTTCCAGTGAGGACTCATACACCTTCCCGGAGACATTCACACCCACCGACAATTCTATCCTCATTATCGACCCCAGGCAAACCAAACTGAGGACCGAGAACTGCTTTCTGCCTTCACCGCCCATTTATTCACAGGCCTGGGATTGAACTGACACTTTACTTTGCCAACGCAAAACGCCGCATTGACCCCCTCTGCATGGTGTCTACAATCGTCCGCCTTCAATCCAGGCGAGGGAAATACATGAAAGCAGCACTGATCGGCTTCTCACAATCCGGAAAAACGACGTTGGCATCGGCTGTCACTGGCGTGGATCCGCCCATCGGCGCTCCTGCCGTGCATCGATGTATGGTGAAAGTTCCAGATGAACGCCTCAACGTTCTTACAAAAATGTACAATCCCAAAAAGGTCACGGAAGCCACCATCGAATATATCGACGTCCCTGGCTTTTCCCTCTCGGATCGATCCGGGCAGGAGGGCTGGAAACGGAACTTACCGGACATCAGACAGGCTGAGTTATTGGTCGCAGTCGCCCGTGCATTTGAGAATTCCGCCGTACCAGCCTATCGGGACCGGATCGATCCGGATGAGGATCTGGAGGAACTTCGGGATGAGTTGCTGAATGCCGACCTGGAATCGATCACGACGCGTCTTGAGCGTCTTGAAAAAACGCTGACAAAACCCACAAAAATGCAGGATCAGGATAAGAAGGAAATGGCCATCCTTCAGCGTGCCAAGACCGCGCTGGATGAATCGACCCTGCTTTCGGAGATTTTGACGAGTGATGAGGACCGGCGAACTGTGGCGAGTTTCGGGCTTCTATCGCTGAAACCGCTGCTCGTGGTCCACAATGTGTCGGATTCTGAGGCTTCCATGCCCGATCCCGACCCTCCGGAGGGAGCAGTGGGTGCGATCCGCCTGTGCGCCAGCGCCGAGCAGGATATCAGTCAATTACCGCCCGAGGATCGACCTGCCTTCCTGGCGGACCTCGGTGTGGAGCAGCCAGCGCGGGATCGATTGATCCGAAAGTGCTATGAATCGCTCGGTCTGATCTCGTTTTTGACGGTCGGTCCGGACGAGGTGCGTGCCTGGACGATTCCCGAGGGCAGCGATGCTGTGGAGGCTGCCCGGCAGATTCATTCGGACATCGCCCGTGGTTTCATCCGGGCAGAGACGGTAGCGTATGACCACCTGATGGAGGCTGGCGATATGAAGGGTGCAAAAGCCGCCGGGAATGTGCGTCAGGAGGGGAAGACGTACATCGTGCAGGACGTAGATATCATCAATTTCAAGTTTAATGTGTAGGAAGGTTCTGGGTGCAGGATGCGTGACACTGAAGCGGTGAGTGATGTCGGATCAGCGGTTGGCAGGATTCCCAGCGGGGTGGCCATCCTGACAGCCAGTGACGGTGACCAGTCGACGGGGATGCTTGCAAGTTGGTTTCAGCAGGTGTCGATGGACCCGCTGATGGTGGGGATTGCCGTGAAGCGGGGTCGTCCGATCGAGGGTCTTATGGACGCCTCGCGCAGGTTCGTCCTGAACATTCTTGGCGAGAATCCCGGCGACATGTTCAAGCATTTCGGGAAGGGCTTCGCTCCAGATGAGGATGCGTTTTCCGGGATCGAGTCCTGCCCGTGGGGCGGAGCTGTGCGTATCGACGACGCCATTGCGTGGATAGCCTGCTCAGTCGAGTCAAAAACGGAGGCTGGCGACCATGCGGTCTACGTTGGCAGGGTGATCGAGGAATCTGCAGCCAGTGGATCGACCAGAGAATACCCCAAACCCTTTGTACACCTGCGTAAGAGCGGATTGAGCTACTGAATAGTCCGGGCTGCGGCAGGGGCTGGGGTGTGACGGGTGGCTGGGTTGCA
This sequence comes from Planctomycetota bacterium, assembly GCA_024275565.1. Classification (GTDB taxonomy): domain Bacteria; phylum Planctomycetota; class Phycisphaerae; order UBA1845; family UBA1845; genus JAJRYY01. The sequence goes on along the minus strand of JAJRYY010000153.1, from coordinate 9,549 downwards.
GCAGGGGTCCGGGGTGTGACAGGGGTCCGGGGTGTGACAGGGGTCCGTGGTGTGACAGGGGTCCGTGGTGTGACAGGGGACTGGGATGCGAACCCTGTCCTGTTGAACCGTCCTTCTCTGCAGAATCGTGCGGTATCGAGCCACTTCGGACGGTTTTATTGGACGGTGACTTGTCAAAGATTGGACGGTGGCTTGTAAAAGGTTGTGCGGGGGTTTGTAAAAGATTGTGTGTGGATTTGTAAAATAGGGCGTGCGGCACCCCGTGTTGTATTGGCGCGGTCAAAGGGTGCCGCAGCGAGTGGAAGACTATTCAGTTGTCAGGTACAAAACAGCCATTCTGTGCGGTGGTCGTCTGTACAACGGTTGTCCATACAAGGTCGTCTATGCAACGCGTGTCTAAACAACAGTCGTCAAAATCAACGTTTGCCTGAGCGGCGAAACCGACCCGAAAGCGAATCATGCGCCCGCCGTCCGGGAGTCAGGAATGACTGCCAACCTCCAACGATTGTGATCCTATAAGTGCAAGCCCTATTGTTGTGTTTCGTGGCGGAAAAACGCCCGCTGGTTATTATAGCCACAGGGACTATTAATTTCCAGTATCCTGCCGAAGAAATTTACTGTTTTCGTGAGTCGCACGCGCGATGGCGACACCCTGGTCATGGTGTGACGATCGCAACGGTTACATCGGTCAATACAGCGGTTCGATAGAAGTCAAAATTTCTGACGAGCAGTCCCCTTCCTATCGGACGCTGTGGTTTCGGACGCTGTCGTTTCGGACGTTGTCGTTTCGTGCCTGTCCTGCACCCCCTTGCGGTCTGCGGCTGAGTCCCATTGCATTCACCCCAAATTATGTACCCCAAATCGATGACCGATGCTGGATCGGAACAGTTTTGCGAGCGGTCGTACTACGATTTTAGCGAGGTCGAGCCAATGTCAATGCCCATGCCCGATCAAGACAATCCGCGAATTCTCCTTGTGGACGATGACAAGCAGCTCACGTTCATTCTGCGTGCCCACCTCAACGCCATCGGGTATGTCGTTGAGGAGGCCCATGACGCGGAAGCAGGCCTGCGTCTTCTTCCAGAGTTCAAGCCAGACCTGGTCGTGATGGACCTGACGCTCCCCGGTATGAACGGTATCGAAGCCACCCAGTCGCTCAAAAACAACCCAGAGACAGCCGACATCTCCGTCGTCATGCTGACCGCCCGAAACGACAGTGACCATGTGGTCATGGCGTTGGAGGCAGGTGCCCAGGAATATGTGGTCAAACCCTTCGAAGTGGCGGAATTGCTCGCCAGAATCCGCACCGTTTTGCGTTTGCGCCAAACGAAGCAGGAACTGGACAACCTCAACAGTCGGTTGCGGGTGGAAATCGAACAGCGGACCGGTCGTCTGCGGACGCTTTACAACTACACCAGAGCACTGAACGAAGCAGATTCGCGCGACCAGGTGCTCGATCTTGTGATAGAAACCGTTCGGAAGGTCACGGGAAGTCAACGCGTCTCGATTCTGCTCAAGGATTCGGATGTCCGGCACCTTGTGTGTGCGAGAGCAACAGGGATTGAAGATCAGGTCGCCAAAAGCATTCGCATCGCAGTACACGATGGAATTGCAGGGCAGGTATTCTCCAGCGGGAAAACGTACGTCGCCAATACCTACAATCACGATCATGCGGAAGGCAATCGGTACGATGGAGATTCGTTTGTCAGCACGCCCCTGATTGCAACGACGCTCATGACGCGCGAAGAGATACTGGGGGTCTTGAGCATCACAGACAAACCCGATGGCGGGTTTACGCCGGAAGAGATCGAATGCATTCGATCCGTGGCTGACTCAGGCGCGATTGCTCTGCACAATCAGATGCGACGTGAACGACTCAGTGAATCTGTCGATGCGCTCCTGATGACGGTGGGGCGGCTGGCGGAGTTTCGTGACAACGAGACCAGCAACCACCTGGAACGCGTCTGCACCTTCTCCAGGATTCTGGCGACCGAGTTACAGCGAGACTCGAAATACAGCGATATTGTCACCGATAAGTTTATCGACGACCTCTCCCGTGCAGCACCAATGCACGATATTGGAAAAGTCGGCATCGCGGATCAGATTCTGTGCAAACCAGGAAAACTGACACCGGAAGAATTCGATGAAATGAAACAACACTGTCGGATCGGACGCGAAGTCCTCGAGTCGGCGCTGGACAAAACAGGGCCAGTTCCGATCCTGACGATGTGTGTCGAAATCGCCTCACACCATCACGAACGTTTCGATGGGAACGGTTATCCAGATCAGCTCGTCGGGGAAAAAATACCGCTCTCCGCAAGGATCATCGCCCTGGTCGATGCCTATGACGCAATCACCAGCCGGCGACGCTACAAAGACCCAATGTCCCACGCCCGAGCCGTGGACATCATTGAATCAGAAGCCGGAAAACACTTCGATCCCGATCTGGTGGCACCATTCCTGCGGTGTGCAAAAGAGTTCGACAGCATCCGGGCAGAACATGCCGATGCCAGCATGGAGATGGAGGAATCCCCCATCGCCCAACCCTCCCTGACCACTTGAATCTGCCAGACGGACACTACGCTACGGACACTACGCTGACGTCGCAACACCCGAGCTGGTTGTACTGGAGCGAACTGAAACCGGCTGATCCACCAGGTAAGCCAGAATGTGTCGTACGCTGACGACACCCAGTGCATGACCATCCTCTGCCTCGATCGGGACATGTCGATAGTCGCCCACCAGCATCCGATTCAGACCCCAGGCGACAGGGTTCTCAGGACGGAGGCGTTCCGGGTTGTGAGTCATCACGTCGCCCACGGGGCGATTCAGCATCCCATCGCGATCCGGAAAAACACGCTCCAGAGCATCGCGCTCTGTAAAAATGCCGACGATATGCGCTTCCTGATCCCCGGAAACTACCAGCGCACAGTTACAACCCGTATCCACAAGCCTCTTGATCACTTCACGCACCGGAGTGTCAACTCCCACTTTAACAGGATCTCTCGGGATCAGGTCACCCATTGGCTGCGACATAAAACCGGAATCGTCGTGACCCTCGGATCCATCACGACCCTCCACATCGCGACCCGTATTGACCAACGAAGTATTGCACTCGCAGCACGAATCAACGCCGTCGATGTTCTCCATCCGGCAGGCTGGACACAGCACCTGACACCTCCTCGTTCGTATTGGTGGCCACGCGATGACATGAATGCGCAACCCAGGTCGCTCAAAAACGGTCGCTCAAATGAATACAGGAACGAAAGTACACAATCAAGAGCGACTGCAATAAATGCAGCTACAGTACCAAGACCAGCGGCAGTACCAGCAGTACCAAACCCGGCCCCAGCACCCAGTCGAGCAGCACCCAGTCAAGCCGCAGCACAACGACATGCAACCACATTACAAAGACATGATTTGTCCGCATTCGTCCGCGACACACCTTGGCGCACGAACCAGCGCGCACCCTGGCAGACGATACAATTCGGGTGCCAGCCTAGCAGATTTTCAATGGATTGGCCAGAAATTTGCGGAAAAGCGAGCTCGGACCAGGTACGCCGCAGTAGCAGACTGAGGTGCGTTAGATCGCGCAGTTCTGACCGCAACGCAAAAAGTCCATCCGCCAGCTGCGCAAGATTCTATACTCTGCCAGCAACGCAAAAATCCATCTGTCAGGCGAGCCCACGGTCCACCTGTCGTTGCTCAACGGTCTGCCTGCGTTACTCAACAGTGCCCTGATTCGCTGCTAAACGGTCCGCCTGTTCGTTGCTCAACGGTCTATCTGAGCGCTATTTCACGGTCCAGGTGTCTCCCGAATTGAGCAAATCTTCAAGCTTGCCCCTGCCTTTCTGCTCGATGGAATTCTGCACCATATCCTCAAGCATCCCTTCATAGGTCGGTCGCTCGATCGATCGGTACACGCCAATCGGTTCGGGGAACTCGGGGTGGTACATCCGGCTGAGCATGTAAGCAAGTGTCGGTTCTGGTGTTTTTTCGTCGTGGAACAGCAAATCGTCTTCTTTCACACCGTTGCCAAGCTCGACGATCTCAGGGTTGATCCCATTCAGTCGGATCCCCTTGTTGCCCTCTTTTCCGAAGATAAGAGGGCGACCATGCTCAAGGACAATCGTTGAATCGCTGCGCGTGTCCTTGCCGGTGGCATATTCGAATGCGTGGTTGTTGAAGATGTTGCAATTCTGATAAATTTCGACGAACGACGTGCCCTTATGTCTCGCCGCACGCTCCAGGGTGGATGCAAGGTGCTTGACATTCACGTCGTGCGTTCGGGCGACAAAAGTAGCCTCAGCACCGATCGCAAGGCAGAGCGGCTGCAACGGGTAATCGATCGAGCCAGCGGGTGACGACTTGGTCCGTTTCCCACGCTCAGACGTGGGCGAATATTGCCCCTTCGTCAGCCCGTAGATGCGATTGTTGAAGAGCAATATCGTCAGATCGACATTGCGGCGAATGGCGTGGATCAGGTGGTTCCCGCCAATGCTCAGACCATCACCATCACCTGTGACCACCCAGACATGCAGGTCCGGGCGAGCAGCCTTGACACCCGTTGCGACGGCGGGCGCTCGACCGTGGATGCTATGGATCCCGTAGGTGTCCATATAATATGGGAAGCGACTCGAACACCCAATCCCGGAGACAAAGAGGACATTCTCCTTCGGCAGATTCAATTTGGGGAGAATCTTCTTCATCTGTGCCAGAATCGAGTAGTCACCGCAGCCAGGGCACCACCGGACATCCTGGTCGCTTGCAAAATCCTTCGCGGTCAATTCCTTTAGTTCAACGTCCACTGGCATTTCCATTAGCCCTTCACCATTTCGTCAATTTTGTCGGATAGTTCATTGATCTGGAACGGTTTGCCCTGCACCTTGTTAAACCCAACCGCGTCCACAAGGTACTCGCTCCGAAGTTTCATCAGAAGCTGTCCGAGGTTCATCTCAGGGACAAGTACCTTCTTGTATTTCTTCAGCACATCGCCCAGATTTCTCGGGAATGGGCTTAAATAACGAATCTGAGCACAGGCAACCTTCTGACCCTTGGCATTCGCACGCTCGACGGCAGAGATAATCGCACCGTAAGTGCTGCCCCAGCCAACGACCAGAAGATCCGCATCCTCCGCCCCTTCGACCTCCTGGAGCGGAATGTCGTCAGCAATGCCCTGTACCTTCCGCTCACGCAGGTTGATCATGTGCTCATGGTTGTCCGGGTCGTAACACACGTTCCCCGTACCATCTTCCTTCTCAATCCCGCCGATGCGATGCTCAAGACCCGGCGTACCCGGAATCGCCCACGGCCGCGACAACCGCTCGTCGTGGGAATAGGGCAGGAATGCTTCACCGTTCGCCTTGGGGTGTTCCACGTGAAGGTCCGGAAGGGATGCAACATCCGGAAGCAACCACGGTTCTGCACCGTTGGCGAGGTATCCGTCCGTCAGCAAAATCACCGGTGTCATGTATTTGATCGCGATCCGAAACGCTTCAATCGACATCGCAAAGCAATCGCTCGGAGATCGCGGAGCAAGGACCGGAAGCGGACACTCACCATTGCGACCATACAAAGCCTGGAGGAGGTCTGCCTGCTCAGTCTTCGTGGGAAGCCCGGTACTCGGACCACCACGCTGCACATTCACAATCACCATCGGAAGCTCGGTCATGACGCCAAGGCCAATCGCTTCGGCTTTTAGCGCGAGACCGGGACCGCTTGTTCCAGTCGCAGCACACGCCCCTGTGTAAGCAGCACCAACCACAGACGCAATCGCAGCGATCTCATCCTCCGCCTGAAACGTCTTGACGTTGTAATGGGTATAGCGCGAAAGATCGTGAAGTATGTCACTGGCCGGCGTGATCGGATACGAACCGTAGAAAAGCGTCTTATCCGCAAGATTGGCAGCCGCGATCAGCCCAAGCGCCACCGCCTCATTGCCCGTGACCTTGCGATAACGACCCGGTTTGATGGCTGCCCTGTCGACCTCGTAACGGACCGTAAATGCTTCGGTCGTCTCGCCATAATAAAACCCTGCTTTGAGGGCTTTGCTGTTGGCGGATGCAACGTCCGGAGATTTGCCAAATTTCTTGTCGATCCATTCCAGAGACGCATCCATCGGACGACCGTACAACCAGTAAATCAAACCCAGTGCGAAGAAATTCTTGGTCCGTAGCAGCGCCTTGTTGGCAAGCCCGGTATCCTTGGCTGCTTCGGAAGTCAGCTTGTCGATCGCCACCTCGAACACACGATAGCTCTGAAGGGAATCGTCCTCCAGTGGCGAGGTTTCATACCCCGCTTTGGCGAGGTTCCCCTTCGTGAATGCATCAATGTTGATGAGCAGCACACCGTCTTTGCGGAGGTCTGCAAGGTTGGTTTTCAGGGCGGCAGGATTCATCGCCACCAAGGCATCACACACGTCACCAGGCGTATGAATCCGCTCTTTGCTGAAATGGATCTGATACCCGCTGACGCCGGCCAGAGAACCAGCCGGTGCGCGAATCTCAGCTGGGAAATCCGGCAATGTACTGATGTCGTTACCAAAGATGGCTGACGTGTTGGTCAACTGAGTGCCCGCAAGTTGCATCCCGTCACCAGAGTCGCCCGCGAAACGAACGGTGATGTTGTCCACCCGTTCGATGTTGACGTTGCGATCCGTTGACGCCGTTGCCGTTGACATAGGAACTAAACTCCTCGCTGATGTTCCAACAATGCTACGCTTTCGTAGCTATGATCGACTATTCATACGCTGTACTGTTTCTTTAACACCGCAGCTAAATTGAACCGCAGCTAATATGCGTTTGATGAGGTCGTGGTGTGGTTGTATCCCCAGGACGCCGTCCACTGCACAAATTTGGCTACCACTCTTCAGGCCGCGTTCTCTTATGCTTGTTTCTCTTATGCTACTTCCTTCTCGACCCCTGTCCTTCGGATCCCCACCTGATTTTCTCAAATCCTGTGGACGTACGCCCCATAGCAACCGTCAACCGCAATACCCCGGAAACGACCCGTCCCCGGAACCCGCTCAACCCATGAACCTGTACAACACAAGTACCTTCCCCGGACCTAAGAACCTTCCCTGGACGCGCCAACCTTGGCAGGGTCTGGCGGGAGGTTATAGACAGCCTCAGGAAAATGCTCCACAAGGTACTGAACAACCTGCTTGACCGAGACCACCCCCACCACAGAATCGGACGCACCGACCACGGGTATATGACGGAAACCGCCGTCATTCATCTTCGCGATAACAGTCGCAATCGAATCGTCAGGGAGAACCGTCTCAGGGCTGGAGGTCATGACACTGCTGACGGCTGAATCCGTGGAAACATTGGCGAAGAGGACGCGCTTGAGCAAATCGCGTTCAGTGAAAATCCCCAGCAACCTGCCCGCGATGAGCGTACCATCGGATGGACCACAGCAGACAGAACCAGATGACGCAGAATCAGGCAACACAGTACCGGGCGTTTCAGTACCAGCGTCGCAGTCGATGACCAGAACGCATCCGCTTTTTTGGCGCTGCATGAGCGCGACAGCCTCAGCAATGGAAGCGCCGTTGGCCACGCAGGGCGGCGGTGTCAAACCCAGTTCGTCGATGCAGTCGCTTCGAAGGCGATCTTGAAAGTCCACGTTAAAGGCCTTAGCTTCTCTGAGTCTTCCAGTCTTCTTTCGTACGTCTCTCATCAAGTTACACAAGTCAGACCGCGCAGCTTATCCATCTACGCGTCCGAAAACAAGGCGCCCCAGCCCGAATCTCAATCTTTATCGACGATTGGTCCGGGGAGGGTGATTTGGATCCGAGGGAGAGTGTTTTGGATCCGAGAGAGAGTGATCCACCATCCCACCCGCAGCACGGCAACCATTCCAGATCGACAACGCATTGCCCCACACCCCATGGATCGCTAGCATCAGGTCGACCCGCGATCGGAAGCCGACATGGTGAGTTGCAGCACCAGGTGATCGGTCTCTGGAAAGCGTTGTTCAGGAAGATTATCGGTCCTAAACCAGAGGCCGATCACGTTGCGAACACTCACGAAAGGATACCCGCGATGTCAGCCAGCGCACCACGCATGACCGCACCCCCCGAAGTCTACCAGCAGCGACGCGCTGCCCTGGGGCGGAACATAAACAGGCCAACCGTGTTCCTGGCGGGGTTTGCACGCTCAAGAAATTACATTGGTGCTGAACTTCCATTTCGCGCTGGCAGCGCATACCTCTATTTCGGCGGCATCCCCATCGAAGGAGCTGCATGGGTCATTCAACCGGGCTGCGATGGTCAGGCTGGCTGCACGCTGCTCCGCCCGCCATCCGGATTCGACGATGCCGTCTGGATGGGAGAAGCGGTGGCCGATGACGTGCTGGCGAGGGTGGCTGGTGTGCCCATCTCGGGGATCAAGGATCTGGACCAGATTGGGGCGATATTATCAGACCGTGTCGCTGGCGGATTTGTCCCGCCCTGTCTCCGTGCGACGGAGTGGGCCAACGCTTGCGGACTCGATGCGCCAACCCCCGAGGAATATGCAGCCGTCGCGGATCTGCGACTGGTGAAGGATGAGCATGAAATCGCTGCCATGCGCGTGGCCGCTGATATTGGCGTCTTGGCGCATCGTGCTGCCATCGAGGCGGCTGGGGTCGGATGTACGGAGGCGGACGTTGCGGCTGCTCATCGGGCGGTGCTGATCCAGCATCAGTCCCACCCTTCGTTTACGCCGATCGTGACGGTGCATGGCGAGATTCTTCACTGCCTTGAGTTTCCAAACACGCTTGAAAAAGGAAAGCTCCTCTTGATCGACGCGGGTGCGGAGGAACCGACCGGGTATGCGTCCGATATCACGCGAACGATTCCGGTCGGTGGGGAATATTCCGACGTTCAACGGGGACTTTATAACGTGGTGCTTCATGCTCAGGAGCAGGCTGTGGCTGCGTGCAAACCGGGGGCGCGATTTCGGGATATTCACGACCTGGCTGCCCGTTGTACCTGCGAGGGACTTGTCGAGGTTGGGTTGCTCAAGGGGGATCCGGAGGCGCTTTGGGAGCGGCGGGCGCATACGCTTTTCTTCACGCATGGGCTTGGGCATCTTATGGGACTCGATGTGCATGATATGGAGGATTACGGGGATGTGGCTGGCTATGCGCCGGGGCGGACTCGGCGGGAGGGGTTTGGGGATAAGTATCTGAGGCTGGATCGCGACCTTCAGCCCGGATATGTCGTGACGATCGAGCCGGGGTTTTATGTGGTGCCGGTGATCTGGCGGAATGAAGCGATGGTCGCGCCGTTTGCGGATTGCGTGAATCGGGGGCTGGTGGATGAACTGCTGAAATCCGAATTTGGGGGGATTCGGATCGAGGATGATGTGCTGGTGACGGCTGACGGGATGGAATCGCTGACGGTCGCGCTGCCGAAGGATGCTGATGCGATTGAAGCTATGACCGGTGCCGGGGTGTTATAGCGGTGGCTGATGCTCGACTGCATGTGATTATTGATGGGAACAACCTGATGCACGCGGTTTATGCGCATGCTAAGCGGTCGATGGCGGGTCGTGAGGCGTTGGT
>JAJRYY010000152.1 GCA_024275565.1 Planctomycetota bacterium | reverse complement strand
TTCGAGCAGATGAGAGACGTCCGATAACTCAAGACGCCATGGAACTCGAAATTGCCTATTCACACTTTACCATACAATGGCGCGAAACATCTACCCCGTCCGAACAGGGCGCGCAACCATATTTTGCCAAATCTGGAACAAGTTCTACTGCGTACCAGCGTTTCACAGCCATCATGACCTGACCATTTTCCCGGTCAAATCCGACGCCAGAACTCAAACCGGGCTGGTACTCTAAAGTCAACTCCTGTCTCCGCCCCAGCCCTAAGGCCTGCGGGGCTTGCCTCTACCTCTAAAATGTACCATTAGACCAAGGGTCAGGTCGCACATTTTCAGACACTAAAACCGGGCATCAGCGCATCACGCCCGCAGAGTAGATATCGATAGAATGTCGAAACGAGGGGAGAGAAAAATAACGTCCCGGACACTCTGTTTTTCCAGTCACATCGCCGTGGGACACGATTTTCGAGGGCAAAATCCCCGTTTCCCTTGTGAGAAAATTCACAAGGCGGCGCAGAGATTGCATCTGGGCACCGGTAGGTCTGGTATTCTCGAAATTACCAACAAGACAAATCCCGATTCCATGGTCATTGTAAAAATTATCGCCTGTCTTGCAGTGCGCACCGTGTTTCTGCTTGGTCCAGCGCGGACCGACCTCGATAAGACCGTCTACAGAACCGTTCCCGTTCCCAATCACAAAATGGTATCCGAGTTCATTCCACTTCTTGACCGTTCTGTGGTACTTGTCGAAATGTGCAGCGTTCCCGAAATTTCCACCACTATGATGGATCACGATGGATTTCCAGCGGTCAGAAATACCGCTGGCTGGCGTCCAGCCAACATTGCCGCGATCCCATTTTGTTACGATTTCGCGCCTTGGTTCAGCCAGCACGCGCGGCGTGCGGTGACGCGGTGGTGGTGGCGTCACCCTCGTAATAGCCAGAGGTTGCGGGGGAGTCTGGATGACGCCGCCACCCTGCGTGGCACAGCCAGCCAGAACCAGAGTGACCAAACCTGACAACAAAACTCGAATCGATTGCACCTGGACACATCCCCTTGAACAAAACCTCGTGGGGTCCCATAAACGAACCTGCCACGAATATCGACTATGGGTGGCCATTAGGTCAAGCCCTTTTCGCGTTTGCTCACATCGATTTCGCGATGACGCCCATCAAATGTGCGCAAATACCACCTGCCACCAGATTCCCCGTGCGTTTTTTACAGGAGAACGCGTGGACACGGGCGGTAGCGACGGTTTCCACACTGCTAACAGTATATACACGGCCAACAGCAATGACCGTCCATCAGGCAGCGTTGTGACAACTGGGGAGAGTTTTAACAGTCAGGCAAAGTTGCGACACAACTGATATCACGAGAACGAATCAGTGCGTCTTCAACTCTCGCGGCAGGAAGAGAATCATACCGCAGGATTGGCAAATTTGGATTTCGTCGCGGGATTGCAATGAGAGCACCCCGTCGAGAGTGATGGCGATATTGCATCCACCACACACATATTCATGTCGTTTGGCATTGAGCAACTGCACCTCGGCGAGCGCTGCTCCTTCGTGACGCTCGGCCACACGGTTGAATACAGATAAAATAGAGGGGTCGATCAGGGCAGACTGCTTGTCGCGCTCGGCTTGCAGACGGCTGACGTCCTCTGCCGTCTTGGAATTGTAATCGTCGAGTTTCCCCTGGGCGAAGGCGATGCGATCTGCGATCTTCTTCTGCTCCGCCTCGATTTCCGCCTGCTCTGCACGCAGAACGTCCATCTCTGTCATGAGCTGGAGCTGACGACTTTCGAGCTTCCCGGTATCTGCCTTTTCGGTGTTGATGGCTGTCAGGATGGTGGTGTATTCTTTGTTCGTCTTGGCGGAATTGAGTGCCATGCGGTGCTTGTTAATTGCGTCGTCGCGCGTTTTTATATCAAGCTCGATCCCGTCGATTTCCATCTGTGCGGTGCGAATGGTATCGTGCTTCTGCTCCATCAGGGCATTTTGCTTGTCCATCGACCGCTCATGGATGCGAACCTGTCGGCGTTTTGAATCCGCCTTGGCCCGGATATCCGCAAGCTTTCCCTCTATCAGTTGTAAGTCATGCAGCGCGTCTAAAATACCGCTCATAGCACCTCCTGGTCGTAGTAAGGGTGTCGTCGTGGTAAGGGTGTCCTCTTTCCATTCCGGCATTATCCACACTATTGCCCTATAATGCAAGGGGACGATAAAGAGCTTTGAACCCGGAGAGAACATTGATGATACGCACCATGATAAACATCCAGAACTCCACCGTGATAAAAACCATCGCCAACAGAAAAACCATCGTCAGAACCATCGCCATACTTGCGATCGCCATAACGGCTGGGTGCGAGCAGGGGGAACATTCAAAATCAACCCGGAATGCCCGGATGCACAGCGATGACAGGTTCGTCGCGTTTGTCGGAATCGGTGAAGATGACGATATCTGGCCCGTATTACGCGCTTCGGCGAGGCGACTACAGAACGAACTTGAACCCGGAATCCCCTTGCGAACGGTTGCTCCGGAACATACCTCAGTCAACGAACAGCGGAAAATCCTGGATAAACTGGCGGACGAGGGGATGGGGGCGCTGGCGATTCAGGTCACAGATCCGGGCGCACTCGTTGAAACACTCAACGCTATGACATCACGGGGAATTCAGGTTGTAACGATTGGACGGCGCGTACAGAGTGATTCGCCCTTCGTACACTGCGGGATTCAAGATAAGCTGATTGGCGAAAAAATCGCCGATGCACTGGCAGAATGCATCCGCGACAAGGGCACGGTCGCAATCCTGCACGCCGACGCGTCCGATCCCGCGTCAGCCAAACGACGGCGGGCATTTGAGAAGCGGCTTACAGCACATAACCAGGTGACAGCCATTCTGGATTTCGACTGTGGGGGATCACCGGTGCGGGCGAGAAAGATCATTCGCGAGACCATGCGGCGGTATCCACGCTTGTCGGGATGGGCGGTCATGGGAAATTGGCCACTGCTCGATCACGACGGTGAACGGATTCTGCCGAGCACCTGCAGCATGGTGGGGGTCGACCCTCTGCCATCGACGTGGGACGCCATCGAAGATGCCAATGTCCACGCCATGGTCACATCAGACTATGAGGCGCTCGCAAAACACGCATTGACGACCAGCCTGAGTCACGTTATCGGGCGTGTACAGCTCTCAACCAACAAGCGGGCGGAAGTGAAAACAATTTTCACGAGCACGCTCACAGAATTCAAGGCAAAGTGGATGCGATTACAGTCCGAGCTTCCGGAGAGTCGGCCTTGAATTCGGACAAGGCGTTCGAGCAGGCGTGTGGCGTGATGCCCGGAGGCGTGAATTCTCCGGTGCGGGCATACATGGCGGTCGGTGGCGTTCCGCGATTCATGGCCCAGGGGCGTGGCTCGGTGGTCACGGATGTCGATGGGGTCGAATACATCGATTACGTCGGATCGTGGGGGCCACTCATTTTAGGACATGCCTATCCAGATATCGTGAATGCCATCGAAAAAGCAGCCCGGCTGGGAACGACCTTTGGAGCACCCACTGAGGCGGAAACGCGATTGGCGGCGTTGATCGTGGACCGCATACCGTCGGTGGGGCTGGTTCGACTGGTAAGCTCGGGGACCGAGGCTGTGATGAGTGCCATTCGCCTGGCACGCGCTTTTACCGGACGATCCATAATCATCAAATGTGCGGGGTGCTATCACGGTCATTCAGATGGGATGCTCGTGGATGCGGGTTCCGGAGCGTTGACGCTGGGGACGCCGTCGTCGCCGGGTGTGACGGATGGGGCAGCCGGCGAAACCATCGTACTACCGTACAACGATATTGCGGCGATGCGCGGTGCGTTTGAGTCGCATCGTGACGCGATCGCAGCCGTCGTGATTGAACCGGTGGCTGGGAACATGGGGTGTGTTCCACCGGGAGATGGATACTTATTGGACCTCGCTGAGGCGTGCAGCAAGCATGGGTCATTGCTCATTCTGGATGAGGTGATGACCGGGTTTCGGGTATCACCGGGTGGTGCACAGGAGCGATACGGGGTTTCGGGCGATTTGACCCGCCTGGGGAAAATCGTCGGCGGTGGAATGCCGCTGGCTGCCTATGGGGGGCGGCGGGAGATTATGGAGATGGTCGCGCCGAGTGGCCCGGTGTATCAGGCTGGGACGCTCTCGGGAAATCCGCTGGCCACGGCTGCGGGGATCGCGACGCTGGAGGCGCTCTCGGACGCGACAATATACGACAAACTCGAATCGGCATCGGTGAAACTTGAGGAGGGGTTGATTCGGGAGGCGACGGATTCTGGCGTATCTGTCACGATCAACAGAATTGCGTCGATGCTCACTGTATTTTTTACGACCGGTCCCGTAACAGACCTTGCGTCTGCACAATCCACGGATCGTGCGCGGTTTGGCCGGTTTTTCCACGCAATGCTCGATCGCGGGGTATACCTGCCGCCGTCACCGTTTGAATGCTGGTTTGTCTCTGCTGCACACAGTGCGGACGATATCGAGCGCACGATTCTGGCGGCGGGTGAGTCATTTCGAGCAATCGGATGACACATTTGGACATGTTGGGTATCGTGTTGCGTCCTTGATCCGTGGAGCTGGTCTGTGTGTTGGACCGGTGTCGTGTATCGACATTATGGGACCATCACAGGCGCTGCCTGATAGCCAGGAGTTTTTATCGTGCGATTCACCCAGTTGCTAAATTCCACGAGACAATCCACTCGATTGCTCATCATCTTCGCCCTGATCTGCACCGCCGCGGGTGCGATGCTTAGTGGCGAGTTGCTCAGCAAGCACCTTGGAACGTCGAAGCCGGATTCGATGCTCGGTTCACTATGCGAGGCTGGTGAGGACGGTGTGTTGAGTTGCGATACAGTCATCAACAGCAGGTGGGGGATGTGGCCATTTGAGAAGGAGGGTGATCCACCGGACACGGTGCGGATTCCGACTGCCCTCCTCGGGCTTGCGTATTATACCTGGTTATTCGTCTGGTTTGCTGCGGTGGGTCGCCCAACGCATGATCGCAGGTGGTGGCATTTGCTTCCTCTGGCGTCGGTCGTGGTTGGCGCTTGCGGCTCGGTGTATTTCATTTACATCATGAAGACAGAGTTTGAGACGTTCTGCCAGCTTTGTCTTTATTCTCACCTTGCGAATTTTGGGCTTCTGGCGGCGACAATTCTGCTCTGGCCACTGCAGGCTGCTTCCGAATCGGGCAAATCCACCAAACACGGTAAGGGTGGAAAATCACCGGTGGAACATGTTTCTGCGATATCCACAGCTTCCACAGCTTCCCATCCGACGTATCGTGTGGCGGTGATTTCGATTCTGCTGGCGTTTGCGCTCATCATATTCGAACGTCGGACCGAGCAGCTAAGTAAATCTGAGCGTAATTCCAGGAATTTGCTAGCTGCGATGGCAGATGTGCAGAAAAACCAGGACACGATGTTCGACATCTACAAGAACCAGGAGCGTCATAAGGATCTGGTTCGCGACGATGATCCATCCCGGTATGGCGACAAAACGCTTCCCACGATCGTCATTTTCGGCGATTACCAGTGTCCAAGCTGCAAGAAGTTTGAAGAAAAATTCACATCGACATACCTCCCCTATTTTGATGGTTTTCTGCGCGTGGTGTTCAAGCATTATCCGCTCAGCAATAAGTGCAACGAGCATGTGCGCAAGATAGGACACGTCTTCGCCTGCGACGCATCGAAGCTGGCGGAAGCAGTTCGGATGCAGGGTGGAAATGAGAAGTTCTGGGAAGTACACGATTTGTTGTTCGAGCGGCAGGACAAGCTGAAAGATCTCGACGTGCAGGAGGTTGCCAAGGAGCTGGGGCTGGACGCGGATCGTCTGGTGGCAGACATCAATTCTGACGCGGTGAGGATTCGGATCGCTGAGGACATTGCCCTTGGGAAGAAAATTGGCGTGAAGGGTACGCCTGCGGTGTTCCTGTCAGGCCGCTATGTTCCGCCCCTGGTCCGAGGGTCCGAGCTGTTCTGGGAGCGTATCGGCGAGCTGTACAAGAAAGAGCGGGCGAAGCGCGAGAAGCAGAAGAACAGTCCATCGGGGCATGGGCACGGACACAGCCACGGCGGACGGGAGAAGCACCCCGGTTGATCTCAGCGACAATGTAACAGGCATCCATGGAATAGGATCGCACAAGCTTCGGCTGTCTTGGGATGACCTACTCCCCATCGCCCAGCGTAGCAAATTCCGGCGTCCCCGTCAGCGGTTGCAGCTTCGCGTCGGACATCAGATCCGAAGCCGTCGCTCCACCAAGTTCCAGCACGCGCTTCAAACACGCAAGACCTTCATCAATCTCGCCCCGATTCGCATGGATACGCGCCCGCATCAACCACGCAGCCGACATCCCAGCATCCGCCGCCACAGCACCCTTCAAATGCTCGAGCGCACCCTCCTCATCACCCAGCCGAACCAGCACCACCCCCAGATTGTACTGCGCCGTCGCATACGCCCCGTCCAATGCAACCGCCCGACCATAAGCCTCCGACGCTTCCTCCAGCCGATCCAGCGAAAAACACACATTCCCCAGATAGTTAAACGCCCACGCATTCTCCGGACTATGCTCCGTCAAAGTACGCATGGCTTCGATGGCTTTGTCGCCCTCACCCATCGACAGATACGCACGCGCCAAAATCCCACGAGACTCCGACCAGTCCGCATCTGCCTGCAAAATCCGCTCCGCAAATCGCACAGCACCAGCACCGTCCCCGGCAGCCAGCGCGACCCTCGCCATCCCAGCAAGCGCCCCCGAATCCCGAGAATCAGCACGGTACGCCTTCTCAAACGCAAGCTTGGCATCCGCAACCCGACCCCAGGCCTCATACACCTTCCCCTGCAACCCCCACGAGGTCGCAAAGTGACGCGTCGGATCACGCCGCCTCGCCTCCTCGCAATACTGCACCGCCTCCTCATACGCCTCCCGCTCAAATGCACGGTGCGCACGAATCAGAAAAATCTCGCCATGATTCGGCTCGACCCGCTCAGCCTCCGCAAGACTCAACGCACCCGCTTCCTCATCACCCTTCTGAAACTGCAACTGCGCAAGATGCAACCAGTGGTTCGCGTCGCCCGGCTGAAGACCAATCGACGTCATCCGGGCTGCAATCGCCTCATCAATCCGACCAGCCTGACCATGCGCATAGGCAACCAGTGACCACATCCGGGCATCGTCCGGCGCGATCTTCAACAACGCCTCCAAAATCGGAATCGCCTCATCAAACCGCCCCTGATCCACAAACATCCGAACCTTGGCGATCTGCGATTCCCACCGCAGGATCATCACCTTCGGATCGGGACGCACACCACTACCACCGTCTCCGCTACCACCGTCTCCACTACCACCATCATCGTCCCCGCCACCCCGCAGATAACCCAGGGCAGCCAGTTTCTCCATCGCCTCCTCATCCACCGAAACAGACGCCTCCGCATGAACCTCCGTCGGAAACGCCTCCATCATCGCAACAAGCAACTGCGCAATCTCTGCCGCATCACGCTGCCGCGCATCGTACAAATTATTCATCTCACCCGGATCGCTCGACAGATCAAAATACTCGGGCGACGGCGATTCAATGTACTTGTCAGCATGGCGACGACTCGCATACAGCGCACTCCATCCATGATTCAGCTCCGGCGCCATCGTCTCCATATACACCACACGGTCCGCCGGAATCGCCTTCAGCAAATTCGCACCATCGCAACCGTCAGCCCCGATATCCAACCCGAGCAGACCCAGAACCGTCGGCACCACGTCAGCCGTCGATACAACCCGATCCCCCACGACGTTCCCGCCAGCAAGCACACCCGGGGCGTGCAGGATAAATGGCACGTGCATCGTCGATTCGTAAATCAGCAAACTGTGCGTACTCTCACCATGATCCCCAAGTCCCTCACCATGATCCCCAACCACCACCGTCACGGTCCGGTCCGATAGCCCACGACCGCGTAAGGATTCCATCAGTCGACCGATCTGCGAATCCATAAACGCCACTTCACCATCATACCCACGCCCCGCAAAACGCGTCGCAAAGGGTTCTGGCGGGAGGCATGGAGAATGGGGATCAAACAGATGCACCCACATGAAGAATGGCTTCGCGTCACCACCTGCATCAACGCCACTCCCTGCACTAGTCGATCGTGCATCCAACCATGCGATGGCTGAATCCACCACGGCATCCGCCGGTCGCTGCGGACTCGCCTGACGCACACCAGCCTCCCGATACTTAAGCGTGATCGCGTCGTCATAAGTGTCAAAACCCTGATCCAGCCCGAATCGACGATCCAGGACGAAGGCAGCCAATACCGCAAATGTGTCATAACCAGCCGTCTTGAGTCGCTCAGCCAACGTGACACGCTTCGGCGCCAATCGAAACGTCCCATTATCCCGAACACCATGCCTCGGCGGATAGTCCCCCGTCAAAATCGTCGCATGAGACGGCAGCGTCATCGGAACACACGTCACAGCGTCCGAAAACAACACCCCACCCGCAGCCAGCCCGTCCAGCACCGGTGTCTCAGCACCCGCATACCCATAGCACCCAAGCCGATCAGCACGCGTCGTGTCCACGGTGATGAGCAGCACGTTGTACCCGGCAGCATCCCCAGCCCGAGCATCCAGCACCCCGCCACCCGTCTCCGCTCCACCACCACCGCGCAGAACCAGATAACCCACCAAAACGAGGACCACAACGATAACCCCCGCAACCACCGGCAGACTCGATCCCTTCCGGCGCATCCCACCGCCGATTCCTCTCCCGACCCAGGTCTCCAGAAGCAACCTCAAACCACCACCATCCTCTCGCCACATCCATTCCCGTTGCACATATACAAAACACTACAACAAGATCGAAATTGTTCTAGTCCTGCAGACAGCGAGCGCGCAAAAAAAACGCCCCCACCAGAAGGTGGAGGCGTTCATATTTTTCAACAATGCCGCGTTCCAAGGGTCAGGAACGCATCGCCAAACTAGGAGCGACGACGACGGCGAACCAGTGCCAAAGCACCAGTGAAAGCGAACAGAGCAGATGCTGGCTCTGGGACGCCTGTCAGACGAAACGCAGTGTCTGCACCACCAGTGGGTGTCCAGTAGTTGATTCCCAGGAACGGGAAACCAGAGACAGGACTACTGCCATTGGAATCGAGTGAGTCAGAAATACCCCACTGCGGAGGGAAGACGTTGGTGTGCTGGATCGCAACCCAGAACGTGTCAGCAGCTGCTGCCGTAAACGCGACAGGAAGATCGACTGAGTAAAGCTCTGTACCATCACCATTGGGATTAGGCACGACTGAGAACTCACCAGCAACGACCGTCTGAGCTGACAGGGCTGTTCCAGTCGGATCTGTAGGACCACCCGTGGGAAGTCCGCCAGCATCAGCGTAGAACATAATGTTGAACTCGGCCGGTGCGATCGGAGCACCACCGAACCAACCACCAACCCATTCGACGCCAGTGACGGACATATCGCCGACACTACCCTGGTTCGCGAGTGTGAAGTCGTCGGCGACCTGCGAGTCGAACGGATAAACCGTATCCAACTGCGAGGACGACAAGTTTCCACCGTTACCGCTCGGGAAGTTGTCCCAAATCACTGGATCTGTAGCACCGCCAGCAAACGCCGACGCCGCCAGAGCACATACAACAAAACCACTAAGAACTGAGCGCATTTGTATCTCCTCCAGAATGCCTCTGACGACAGCACAGGGCGTTCACGTTCACCCACGCACCATCGATACTTAAACTGCACAAAATTTCAAACCATACAAACGAAAAAAGAGCCAATCCGTCAGCGCATTCAACGCCGCAGATCAACTCTCTCATATATCCCAAACTTTATCCGCCCAGCCGCTCCAGAACCCACACGCCCGAATAAACGCACGCACGGCCCTGCAAACCACTGACCGGTCTCTCACACACAAATATAGCAAGAACAGGCAACGCATGTCAAGCTGGAATTCAAACCACCAGCAGATTTAACCACGCAGCCGAACGACACATAAACCATTGAAAACACTACGCTTACAACTATGAACAAAGCGAGACATGGCAACCAGGCACTTAAAATTCCACTTTCAGCACAGGCTTGAACGCAAACGCAAGTACAAATGACCCACCAATCAGCCACACAAGCCACAAATCACCACCACATACCCACGATTCCCGCACGGGATACGAAATCCGCACCGACGCCACATTCCCAGCCTCAACCGGCGATTCCCCAGGATGCAGCAGCGAATCCGAAAAATCACCCCTGGAACGCACCAGATTCACCCGCTCAAACCCACTTCCCACCACAACCGTCTTCTCAACAGTCTCATCACCCACTCGAATCGCGATCGACGCCGCACCATCCTTCACCGCCCGCATCCGCCACAACACCTCACCAGCACTCACACAACGAACCCGCGCCTCCTCCTCCACATTCTCACCCACAGAAAGCGACGTCTCTACCCTCGCAGCATCCAGACCATCCGCAAGCTGCAACCGCAACACAAATCCCTCACCCACCACCAACGGTCGCCACTGATACCGCTGACCAAGCTGCGCCATCACCAGCACAAATGGAACGATCATGATCACCATCGGCAACAACGCATACCGAAGCATCCCCACAGCACCCAGCACGATCGACGCCAGAGACCGCACCATCACCCCAAGCTCATCGCGAAACAGCTTGATCGCAAGCGTATGCGCCTTGATCCGCGCCTTAACCCGCTTAATTCCATCCTGATTCGACGTATATTTATACACCAGCAGTCCCGCCACAGCCGTCACTGCCGAAAACACCAGCAGCGACACCCACCCCGGTGCATGCTCAAACGGTGCAAACAGCACATCGAACATCGCAGTCATAAAGCGGTTGATAAACGCCATCAAAGCACCCGTAACATCATGTCATACGTTCTGACTGCCACAGAAGGAGGGCTACTCAAGATAACCAAGCCCCTTGAGACGTTCCTCGACATCAGAATCAGAATCCGCAGTCTCCAGCTTCGCAAGCTCCTTATCGATCATATGCTCGACAAACTCATCAGCAGACGTATACCCGGCGATCTCAGCCACCTTCTTCACACGCAGATACAACGCATCGTCAATGTTCACCTTCACCGTTTCAAGCTCCAGATAGGTTGCACTTTACTCATCACACTACCGTCCCGCATTGGCCACACCCCGCTCAAACAGATTCCGACCCATCATATGCTCCGGAACCGCAACACCCATCTCCCCGAGCATCGTCGGCGCAAGATCAAGCAGCGACGGATCATCCACCCCGACAACCTTGCTCGAAAACAGAACACCCGGAACAAGATGCGTCGCAACACAATGATCCGCACACCACGCGTCCGTATTATCCTCAACCACCGATTTCGGAAACGCACCCCGCGCAGATGGACCACTCCCGCGATACCCGCTCGCATACCCAATCAACAGATCTGGACCATGCTCCAACTGAGGACCCGAAAAAATCCGATCGCTTTGATACACTTCCACAACGCCCTGATCACCACTATCCGGATCACGCCAGGCCTTCAGCTTTCCGGAAATCTCATCCATCAACGCCTGCTTCTCACCAGCCCCAACGATCCCCTTCGCCTCACGACCCTTCAGATTGATATACAAACCATTGATCCCGATCCCATAGGCCCTGGTCCTGGAATAATCAAAGTTAATGTCCGCATTCCGATCTTCCGGTTTCGCCATCGTCACATACCCATTCTCCTCCAGCCACGTATTCAGATGAAAATCCCGCCGATATTCACAAAACCCATGATCGCTCATCACAACCAGCGGTGCATCCGGAAACCGCGACCGAACCTTCCCCACAACACCATCCATCCGCTGATACACTTCCTCCATCACACCCTTATACTTCTCATGCTCAGCCGCCGTCAGCGCAGGATGGTTCGGGTTCCTCGCACCCCAGAACATATGTGCAATCTGATCCGGCTGACCAAAGTAGAAGAACAACAACCCCCCCTGGTAATGATCCATCGCAAAATCCAGCATCCGCAACCGCTCATCAAACACGATACCCGCCTGCGACAAAAACTCATCACGCGACAGCACCTTGTTCGACAACGCCTTCGTATCCTCCGGCAGACCCTGCGTATAAAACCCACCGACCGCGTCAGCCACCGTCGCACTGAAATCCTCCGGCTGATCGATCTCCCACGACGTCTCATACGGGTCAAAATTGAACGGCGTCACATACAGCTTCACATCAGGATGCACCTCCTTCAGATACATCCTGCAAATCCCCTTCAAACTCAGCACATGCGGAATCATCTCGAATTCCACCGGCTCCCATCCGCTCCACTCACCCACCTTCAAAACCACATCCCGATCACCATACCGAACCGTCACCACCGCATCATCCGGATCACGCATAATCACGATCGGAATCTCGCTCGGTGCGGTTCGACCACCCTTCTTCTGCGATTGACTCAAATCGAACGAATTCGCCGGCCCGAAAAACTTCGTATACTGCGTCGCCAGCGTCTTATGATTAATCAACCGCAATGGATAATGCTTCCCGCCCCCGACCGACATCGACATGAACTGCTCGTCCGCATCGCTCGTGTAGTAGCTGAACGTCCCCAGCGAATTCACAAGATCAGGCGTCCCCATATCAGACATACAGCAGAAATGCGCCCCCTCAGAAGGCGTCGGAGGATAGTTCGCAGGCATCCGAAAAATATGCGTCGGAACGCCCGCCTTCGTCAGATATTCCCAGAAGGCTGGCGCGTGGCGATTCGTCTTCAACGTGCTCGATCGCAGCGGAATCGCGTAGTCAAACACTTCGAGCGTATCCAGCCCATGACCGAGAACAGGCAGTGGTTCAGGTTCAACACTGATGGCAGCCGAAGAAAACGGATAACCCGTCTTCGGATCGCGATGCACAAAATCGAACACCCCATGCTGACCGGAATCAGTACCCGTAATCACATTCGACCACGCCACAGGACTCTGCGGCGGCGTACTCGTCGTCAGCGGCTTGAACGAACCCTCAGCCGCAAGCTTCGCAAGATGCGGCAACCGCCCATCCGCCATCATCTCCGCACAAAGCTTCGGCTCCATCCCATCAAAACCAAGCACAATCATCTGAGCAGGATGCTCAAGCTCCTCCGAACACCCGGAACCAGCAACCAGTACCAAAACAACCACTGCCAAAGTGCCAACCAGTGACACAATATCGCGCCCTCTCGTCCCCACCATCATCACAAAAACGCCCCACCCGACTCAGCCACCGAAAACGCCTTACCATCCATATACCCCGGAACATCCACCCCAAACATCTCCATCACCGTCGGCCCAACATCCATCAACCGCGCCCCATCAGCCTTCAACTTCCGATTACAGAACAACACACCCGGCACCAGCTTCGGATCAATACAATGATCCCCACTCCACGCCTTCACATTGTCACTGAACACGCTCTCAGTCACCTGACCAATGGCAGCCTCCCACGAAACACGATACCCCGCGTTATACCCAACAATCACATCAGGCCCCTCACCCGCATAAGGTCCACGATAAATCTTCCGCGCATTGAACGCCCGACTCACCGCAAGATCCCCCCTCGCCTCATCACGCAAACCCGTCAGCTTCGCACACAATTCATCCCGCAAAGCGTCAGCCTCACCATTGTCACCCACGATCCCCTGCGACTCCCGACCCGCAATATTCAGATAAATCCCCGCAAGTCCGATCCCAAAAGCACGCGTTTTGCTCCAGTCCACATCTTTCAGGTATTTCGCACCACTCGCCCCCTCCTTCAAGACCATATACCCCTCTTCAATCAACCACTTATTCAGATCCACCCCACGACGAAACGACTTAAACCCATGATCGCTCAGAACCATCAGCAGCGTACCCTCATCCTCACACTGCTTCACAATCCGCCCCACCAGCTCGTCGCTCCGCCGATAATGCGCCTCGATCGCATCCCGATGCTCACGCCCCCCCTGGCCATCCTTCGCAGGGTGCTTCGAATCAATATACCGCCAGAACATATGCTGAATCCGGTCCGTCCCATCAAAAACCGCCACGCAGAGTCCCCGTTTCACCTTCTTAAGCGAATCCAGAAACATCACCTCCCGCTCAGCGTCAGCCTCCAGGCATTGGTGCAAAAACCCCTCATCATCCAGAATCCGCTCGTTCAACGCCCAGGTATCCTCCGCAAGACCAAGCGTCGCAAACAACCCCTGCTGTTTCGCCAGATACACGCTATAAACGAACGGCTGAGCGATCGGCATCGCCGGCTTTTCAGGATCAATCTGAATCGGCGTAACATAAAGCTCAAATTCCGGCTCGGTACTCAGCAGCAGAAACTGACAGATCCCGTCAGCCTTGATCCCCATCCCCATCTTGAACCGAACCTTGATCCAGTCGGAATACTCACCCTTCTGAAGCTTGACCTTCTGACCGTCAACATGAACAGTGACCGTGCTCTCATCGTGGATTTCCACCCTGAACGGGCATTTCGTAACGCCGCCACCCTCCACAACGCTATTCGGCGGACCAACCAGATGCGTCGCGATGAAGCCACCCGCACCACCCTCGCCACCCTTGACTCTTCCATTATCACTTTGGTAGCGCGAAACGAAAAACTGCTCCCCGCCGGTATGCTCCACCTCATCAGCCGACTTCGTGGTGTAGAACGAAAACGTCCCCTGACTGCCCCGAAGGTCCGGGACACACATCGCACTAAGCAAGACACCGTTGAATTTTTCAGGTGGGAATGTAATTGGCACACGAATGATGGAGCTGAAAATCCCATACTCACCAAGCGTGTTCCAGAACGGTTTCCCCTTCCTCAGCACGCGCAAATCGCCTTTTCCGATCGGAATCCGGTATTTCCCCAGCTTGATCTCTCGGAGCGGCCCGCCAATGTGAACGCTCGACATTTTCGGCATATACGTCCGGCGATCGCACGACAGGAAGTCGAAGATGTTGTGTTTTCCGGGATTGGAGGCGGTCAGAAAGCTCGACCACGCCACAGGAGACAGCGGCGGAGCAGTGGTGCCGAGGCGTTGATACGTACCGGTATCGCGGAGTTTCGCCAGATTCGGGAGCAAACCTCGCTCGAAAAATCCATCCACGAGATCGGGGTCCATCCCGTCCAGGCCGAGAATGACGCACTTCTTGATCCGGCTACGCTTTAACGCTCGACGCCCCTTATAGGCGCGGATGAGTCTCCGGACAGGCCAGGTCAGCAGCGCAATGAACGCGGAGATCATGGCCAGAAATACGACAAAAAACGACGAAAGAACCGCAAAACCCGCCCCAGGACCAATATACGCCTCTGCCGGGGCAGGATCGCAAAGGCAGACGATGACAACCATCGCCAGCAACCAGTGTTTCGAGACGTTCCTCATCCTGTCAACAGCTCCGAATGGTGCTATAAACACCTTTGATACATAGACTTAGAAACAACCATCGAAGGACAACACCCATCCCAGCCGGCTGCGTTCTGTGTCAATCGCCACTTTTACCCCCCATTGACCACATACTTTCCCAAACGCCGGGATTCCGCGCTGTTTCTAGCCAAATTCGTAGATCGTGACAAGCGGGGTCCCTGCCTTCCAGAACCCGGTGGGGCGGGTAGACTTCACGGTATGAACTTCAGAGTGGGAGCGTTCGACACACGTCATTTCGATACGATCATCTCGTGGGTTCGCACAGAGGATGATCTGCGCACGCTGGCGCCACGGACAACCGCACCGCTGACTGCACCGAAAATTCTCGCATGGCATGATGAGCGGTGCAATCCGCTGCTGCTTTTCACGACACCCGATGAGCAGCACCATTCCACCGACGAGCAACACCAATCCGCCGACGAGCAGCACCGTCCTGTTGAGGATCGCCCCAGACCATCCGATGCTGACAAGCCAGCCAACAATATCATGATCGGATATGGTGAAATCAACCGCGCAGTGCATGCGGCAGGATCTTACTGGCTGGGACATATCATCATCGATCCGGATTGGAGAGGAGCGGGGGCGGGACGATGGTTTGTCCGCGAGCTGCTAAACCGGGCATTTGATATGCACAAGGCACGCCATGTGGCGTTAATCGTTTTCCCGGAAAATGTGGCAGCCATCCGCTGCTACACGCGCTGCGGGTTCCAGGCAAAACGCGATGAGCATCACAGTTTCTGCAAGAATGGCCGCCGATTTATGATGCGGCGTATGGAGTTGGATTATCAGACATGGCTGCAGAACCAGACAGCGTCTGTGTAGCCGCAAAGTTCCAAACAGTAATTCATTCGCGTCATTCGCCAGTTCATACGCGTCAGCCGTCAATACACTCGCGTCAGCCGCCAGTTCATACGCGTCAGCCGCCAGTTCATTCGCGTCATTCGCCGTTCGTTGTGGCTGCGGTCAGGTCTGCGTGCAGGAGCTGGTGGAAAAGTTGCTCGCCAGCCTCTCGGCGGACTGAAAGACGACCCGCCTTGTATGCACGGGAGTTCAGCCCCCTCTGGACCGATTCGCAGACGTCGATATCTTCCTGCTGGACAACCTCAGCCACGCCGATGCTCTGATCGCTGTACGCGTCGTTGCTTTGATGATCTCCTTCAGCGAAGTAGAAATCGAAGAGGACCAGGGTGCGATCGACTGCCAGTGGAATCGCGATGTTGATGTCCATGATGCCTTCGTACCAGTTGAGCATGAAATTAGGGTACAACCAGTAATAGAAAGCGTCCTCTCCACCACGAACTGCGGCGGTCTCAGGATCACCACCTTCGTTCAGTAGCGGGCTGCTTTGCAGGCAATATCGATCGCGGGTTTCGATTTTGTACTCAGTGTAATTCAGGACGCTGGCGAGTCCCTTGTGGATGTGGGGGACGTGGTAGCCGCCGTCGAGATAGTTATCGACAAAGACCTTCCAGTTGCACTTTAGCTCGTAGGTGCGGCGTTCGAGAAATTTGAGGTTTCCGATGTTCAGGGCAGCGACTTCGTCGTTCATGCGGCCAAGATGAGCGCGTAACGTCACGCTGTCGCTGGACAGGTTGACGAAGACGAATTGCTCCCAGGTTTCGACGCGGATCGGGAGTAACCCGTGGTCGGATTTTTCAAACGCCTGCACGTCGTCGAATTCCGGCGTGCCGATGAGTGTTCCGTCCGGGGCGTAGGTCCAGCCATGGTAGGGACAGCGCATTTTCGAGGCGGTTCCGGTGCAGGCAGTCATGACCTCGGCGGCGTGGTGACGGCAGACGTTGAAGAATGCGCGTAATTGGCCGTCGGCGCCGCGCATGACGACGATGGGTTCGCCGCCGACGTTTGTTGTCACAAATTGTCCGGGTTGAGATAGCTGATCGGTTCTGGCGACGATCTGCCAGGTTCCTCCGAAAACCTCCCGTTGTTCAAGATCGTGGATGCGCTGGTCGGTGTACCAACTGGCTGGGATGGTCCACGCACGATCCAGAGAATCGCTGGGATTGTAGGCGTTCAGGACGGTCTGCAGCGATTCTCTTTGCGGTGACTCTCTTTGCAGTGACTCTTTTTGCGGTGATTCTTGCATCGGGGTTGCCTCATTTTTTTCGGAATCTGAGGACGTAGTTTTCCTTGAGGAAGTCAGCCGGTTCCTGTCGGATGAATTCGAAGCCGCATGATTCGATTTCCTGGATCACCTTTTGCTGACCTGCGCGGACGTGATCCATGATCCATTTTCTGGTTTTGTGCTTATGTTTGGCGAAGTCGATGAGGACGAGTTCGCCACCATCGCGCATGGCCTTGTGGAGGGATGTCATGGTGCTTTTTGGGAATTCCATGTGGTGGTATGTGTCGCATGTGAAGGCGAGGTCGATCGAATTATCGGGGAGTTCTACGGAATCTGCCTTACATAAGATGCAGCGTACGTTTCTGAGGCCTGCCACGGTTGCTCGTGTGCCGATGTGGTCGAGGAAGTTTTTGGTGATATCGACGGCGTAGAGGGTTCCGGATTCGCCGATTGC
>JAJRYY010000151.1 GCA_024275565.1 Planctomycetota bacterium | reverse complement strand
GTCGCCGACACGCTTCGTGTCGAGTATGCCAAAGTGCTCGAGCTTCTCCCGGATGGGGAAACGATGCTTCTTCGCGCTGGTGTTGGTTGGAAGGACGGGCTGGTCGGTCATGGTATCGTTGAAGCGGATCCTGACTCACAGGCTGGGTATACGATTCTTTCCGTTGATCCTGTTATCGTTGAAGATCTTTGCAGTGACCCGCGTTTCAGCGGTCCGCAGTTGCTGCTGGACCATGGCATCATCAGTGGGGTGAGTGTTGTCATTGCGGGGAAACAGCGTCCCTATGGCGTCCTTGGTGCCCACGCCACCCTATCGATGACCTTCAACCGCGACGATGTACACTTTCTTCAGGCAGTTGCCAACCTGCTCTCCTAAGCCATTCAACGCCACGAAGCTGAAGATACCCTGGTAACTCAGAAACTGGAGCTGGTTGAGATTAACAGTGTGCTGGTTGAAGCTATTCGAGCTGCTGAAATGGCCAATAAAGCCAAGAGTGAGTTCCTGGCCAACATGAGCCATGAAATCCGCACGCCCATGAATGGTATCATGGGGATGACGGAGTTGACACTGGGGACTGAGCTGACTGGTGAGCAACGGGAATATATGAATACGGTGCTCGATTGTGCCAACTCACTTCTGTCGCTTCTGAACGACATCCTTGATTTGTCCAAAATTGAAGCTGGCAGAACTGAACTGGAGGCGATCGATTTCGATATTGTTGCGTGTCTTGAAAGTACGGCCGATGTGATTGCTCACCGTGCAACGGGGAAGGGTTTGGAGCTGATCTGTACTGTGACCCCAGACGTGCCTCGGGTTTTATGCGGTGACCCGACGCGTTTGCGTCAGGTGCTTGTCAATCTGGGAGGAAATGCCGTCAAATTCACCGAGGAAGGTGAAGTGGTTATTGTTGTTGATGTGGAAAAGCAGGTCGATCGGGTGGTCACACTTCTGATATCCATACGCGATACGGGTATTGGTATACCCAGGGATCGACATGATTCGATCTTTGAAAATTTCACGCAGGCGGATGGAGCTACGACACGTCTGTATGGAGGATCGGGACTTGGGCTGGCGATTACGCAACAGATTGTCCAACTGATGGGAGGGGACATCTGGTTGGAGAGTGAACCTGGTCAGGGTACGACGTTCCATGTTCGTGTTTCGATGCCCATTGCCGAGGCCGACAGGATGGGCAGCGAACCGACGTCGCTCGCTGTATCTCTCGAAAATACGTCTCTGTCCGGGATACGTATTCTGGTTGTGGACGACAATGCGACGAATCGCCGTATTCTTGAGGTGACACTGCGTGCGTGGGGATGCAAAGTCAGTCTTGCTGCGGGCGGTAAGGAAGCGTTTGAGTTACTGCTGGCAGTTGACGATGGGGGAAGCCCGTATGAGGTTATGCTCCTTGATGTTCAAATGCCCGAGGTGGACGGTCTTGAACTCGAGCGTCAGGTGCGTGCAAGTTTCCTCCAGAACAAGCCGAAAGTTGTGTTTCTCAGCTCACTAGGTGGTCGGGGTGAAGTGGAAGCACTCGCCAGTTCGAGTTATGAGGCCTGCCTGACCAAGCCTGTGAAGCAGACGGTACTCTGGGACACGCTGGTGGGCGTGTTGAACGGGGAGGCGGAGTCGCCGCAACCCGGAGCGATGGTAGAAGATTCTGCAAAGGCTGCGACAGATCCTGCATCACCGGCGACATCAGACCCTGTCAGCAGTGCTGTTCATTTCGTGCCCCGTGTCCTGCTTGTGGATGACAACGCTGTGAATCGAAGTCTCGCCGTCAAGCTGCTTCAGAAACAGCACTGTGATGTCTCGACCGCAGAGAACGGACAGTTGGCGTTGGATCAGCTTGATCAGAAGCCCTTTGACCTTGTGTTGATGGATATGCAGATGCCGGTCATGGATGGTTATGAAGCTACCCGACATATTCGTGCGAATGCGAAGTGGAAAGATCTGCCCATCGTGGCGATGACGGCCAATGCGATGCAGGGAGATCGGGAGAAATGTCTTGAGGCGGGGATGGACGACTATATTACAAAACCAATATCTACCAAGGATCTGCGCAGGGTTGTGGACCAGTGGGCGTCTGAAGCGTTTCAGCAGGAATCGCTCAATGCTGAATCCTTGTCTGGTTCGTCATCTGTCGATGGGGCGCCACATCCTGATACGGTCCGTCCAGTCGATTTTGAGCGGGTTGTGGATAATTTCGGGGGCGATCGTAACCTCTTTGTGGAGGTATTTGAGACGTTTCTGGGGACATTGCCTGATTTGGTCGGTGAGTTGCAGGAGGCGTCATTGGCTTCTGATGGTACGAGGTTGAAGGCGGCTGCACACAGCCTGAAAGGAGCGGCGTCATCTGTATGTGCCGAACCCATTCGCCAGTTGGCTGAGCAGCTCGAGCAGATGGGTGGTCAGGATGATGCGGGAGGTGTCGACACGGTGCTGACGAAGCTGCACCAGTGTATCGAAGAACTCCGGAATTTTGAGGGTATTCACGATCAGGTCAGGTCATAGCCAGTCGCCCCGGATACATCAGTCATTCGCCCTGGATGCAACACAATGTACACCTGTCGAAATTGCGCAGCCGGTCTTGTGCGGTCTGTCTGTTTGCGGGCTTGATTCTGTTGTCCGTTGTATCAGGATTGGTTGGTTGCAAGGTCGTGCAGGCGTGATGATACGCCGGTTCTTCCGATCATGATGAGTATGTCACCGGCGTGGAGGATTTGCTCCGGTCCTGGCTGGTATTCGGCGTTCCCGTCGGCGTGCTTGATTGCTACGACCATGGCGTCGCCTGCCTTGCGGATGTCGGCGTTTCTCAGCGACTTTTCGCATAGCGGCGAACCTTCTGCGATGATGAATTCGTCGAGTTCCAGTTCAATTCCCGCGGCTGCAACTTCATAGAAATCGACGACATTCGGCTGGGTGACGATGTTGCTGATTTTGTGTGCACCGACGATGTGGGGGCATATGACGCGGTCTGCTCCCGCACGTTTGAGTTTTGGTTCGGTGGAAGGTTGCTCTGCCCTTGCGATGATGGTGATGTGTGGATTTTCTCCGCGGGCAGTCAGGGTGATGTAGACGTTGTCAGCATCGTGGGCGAGCGCAGCCACGAGTACTTTCGCACGGTGCAGTCCTGCAGCTTCGAGGACATCATCCTCTGTTGCGTCTCCGTGGACATAGGGGATGTTTTCCTCTTTGAGTTTTTCGCAGGCAATATTGTTCTTCTCGATGACGACGAAAGCGACGCCTTTTTGCTTGAAGTCGGAGGCGGTGAGTGCGCCCATTCGTCCGTAACCGCAGAGGATGGTGTGGTTCTTGAGGTGGTCGATTCTGGTTTGCAATTTGCGTCTCCCGACGAGTTCCTTGATGTCACCGCTGATGAACAATGTGATGAGGGATGTGAATGCCAATGAAACGCCCGCCACGCCGAAGAAAATGAGGAAGATTGTCCAGAGTCTTCCCGCGTGACTCAGGGTTATGTGTTCGTTGAATCCGACGGTCGATATGGTGATGATGGCCATGTATGCCGCGTCGAAGATGGGCTGATCTTCGATGATGGCGTAACCCGCCGTGCCAGCGATGAAAACGCTAATCAGGACAGCCACGGATATGGTGAGTCGGACTCTGGGTGCCATCCCTGGCTCCGTGTACATTGCGAAAGCGGAAGCGACACTGCCCCCACGACCATAAGAATCGGTCTTTGGTGTGCTGATAGTATAGTCCTATCGCGCACATTGCTACAATGCCCGTGTACGCCCGAGCTACGTTCTTGTACACCAGGCCGCAGTCGAGCTCGCCAGGTGAGGGCAGCGAGCAGGGCGGACCCACGGGAGTGACCATGGGCGGATGTGAGTGGAGCCGGGGATTCATATTGGCCGATTCTGCTCATGGATCTCGCACACATTTCGACCGTGCGATACCGTAATTCTGCGTCGATCGGGCGTCGCGGGAGGGTGGTTTGCGAGGGGGAGAGGGGGTGCCGGGTTTCGTAGAAAAATGTATGCCGGGGAATATTTGGCATGCTGCGTGTGTGAATTATGGTACAATCTTTTTGTCCATGGCGTGTGGATGCGTCGCAATATCGAACGAAATGGAGCGTTGAGAAACATGGGTAATAGTGGTTCAGATGAGCGGTTTCACAGTCGTGCTGATCGTGAGAGAAAGCATCAGGGGCAGTTGCCGGGCGAGGACGATGCACCGCTGCCACCCCCGGTCGAGCCGATCCACACGGAAGGCAAAGTGAAACGGAACGATCCCTGCCCATGTGGTAGCGGCAAGAAGCACAAGCAGTGCTGCGGGAAGGCGTAGCGCCCAGGCTGAGGTCGCATCCCAGCGGGTGTCACCGCCTATAACGGCCAGCCGGGTGCCGCCGCCTCTATTGGGATGCATCCTGGATGAACGGAATACACGTTTTCGAAGCGCGGACATACCGCAAGCTGCTGATCTTTGGGGCGGCAACTCTGTTTTTGCACGGGGTACAGGAAACTTCGCTCGTTTACGCGGATGACGACAAGGCGGCTGTTGCAAAAACGTGGGCGGCGGACGCAAAAACGTGGGCGACTGATGCAAAATCGTGGGCGGCTGATGCACGTCTGATCCGTCCATTACCGGACCAGAAACCATCACCCCCCGATGGACGCGGTTCCTATCAAAATGACATCGATCGATTCATCGCCGCCCGATGGCGGGAGCAGGGCGAGCGTCCCGCACCACTCTGCGACGACGAAACCTTCATTCGCCGGGTCTACCTCGATCTGGCTGGCGTGATCCCTCCCCATGGCGATGTGCAGGCGTTTCAGGACGAATCGCGCGATCGTCGCGACAAGCTGGTCGATCGGCTGCTGTCTTCGGATCGCTACGCAGAGCATTGGGCGGTCTTCTGGGGCGATTTATTCCGGGAGCAGTCGAATATCCGCGGTATGCCAAGAATGGCGTTTCGCGACTACATTCTCGATTCGCTCAGGCGAAACAAACCATACGATGCATGGGTCCGGGAAATGTTGCAGGCTGGCGGGAATGGCCAGGACAATCCTGAGACGGGTTTTCTGCTCCGTCACAGGAATGATCGCAACGACGCAGTGGTCTCGATCACGCAGGTATTCCTCGGGTTGCAGTTGAAGTGTGCACAGTGTCACGACCACCCTTATGAGGCATGGAAGCAGGACGATTTCAAGGGCATGGCGGGGTTCTTCAAGGGCACGCGGCGAAGGCGGGCATTCGTGAAAGAAGTGGATCGCAATGGTCGCACGGTGGAGAGGCAGATCGACGAGGTCGTCTCAAATGGAAAGGGGAAGGGGCGATTTCTGACCGGCGACAAACCCTATCTAGGCCGAGGGAGGATCGCGCTTGCCAATCTGGTCACGGAACGGGCGAATCCCTATTTTGCGCGTGTGGCTGTCAATCGGTTGTGGGCGAAGCTGATGGGAGCGGGTCTCGTCGATCCGCCGGACGAGTTCAGCGTATCGAATCCGCCATCGCACCCGGCGCTGTTGGACTGGTTGGCCATCGAATTTGTGGACAGCGGATACGACCTCAAGCATGTGCTTCGACTGATCTGCAAGTCGCGGACCTATCAGCTTGCAAGTCGAGGTCGGCGGGGAGCTGCTCAGGATGACGAAGGGGTTCGCTTATACGCACAGATGCCGCTGCGGAGATTGACGGCTGAGCAGTTGCACGATTCGATTTTGCGTGCTTGCGGAGTCCTGAGCATAGGGCGACCAGCCACGCGTCCAGCCATCGAGAAACCATACCCCGCGCGGAATGGATCGTTCCTGCAGGTCTTCGGATCACACGATCGCAAGACGGTCCACGAGCGGGATACGGAGGGTACGATCCCGCAGGCGCTGACGCTGATGAATGGCGATTTCGTCAATCGGTCTGTCCGTGCCTATGCCCAGCGTACTATTCGCAAATGGTTGAAGTCCGGCATGTCGCGTGGCGATGTCGTGGAGCGGATGTTTGTCGCCACACTCTGTCGCAAGCCAACCGCACGCGAGCGCAAATGGTCACTGGAGATGGCCAATTCGGTCGATGGCTGGTCGGACGTCCAGTGGGCGCTCATCAATTCCCGGGAATTCATGTTCATCCGCTGATAGCCATTACTCAATTGCTGCATATCCCGGTGTCCCATGTCTTCATACATGGGGGAGTCGATGACCGGCATATCAGAAAGCTGATAATCGTACAGCAATGAATAGCGGGCAAATTTACACCGATTTTGTTTGACGTGAATTAACTGGTTGGTACAGTGCAGCAACAATCCATTTTGGCGCTTACAGGGAGGTAGACGAGATGAGGAATTTATTGGTTCTCCTCCGAATTAGTTACTGGCGTATTTTCCTGGCAATGCCTGTTTGACTTTGAGTGCGAAGTATTCGAGATCGTGGAAGCCGTAGGCGATGCGTTTGATGACTTTGATCTTGTTGTTGACGCCTTCCAGTTTGC
>JAJRYY010000150.1 GCA_024275565.1 Planctomycetota bacterium | reverse complement strand
CTATTACGAATGCAGCGAGCTGTTCGAGAACCTCTTTCAGGTGTCCGCGATGGCGATGCTCTACGCTGGTTTCGCTTCGGGTAACCCGTTGTTTATTGCGCTCGCCGCGTTTTTCTGGGTCAGCAACGCATTTTTCGTCAAATTAAGCTCCATCATCGGCTTCCCGATCGTCTTTGCAGCGGTGTCCATCTATGATACCCATACAATTCCTTACACGCTGTTCGGAAGTGCCATCAGTGCGGCACTCTTCACCGGGTGGACTGTTGCAAATGGGCAATCACCCTGGATGCTCCTCAGACCGCTGATCGCCCATGAAACGCATTTCGGTCAGCAGGCGAGCTTGTCGGCGGTCCGATATCGATTGGTCGAAAAAGGGCGATGCCTGCTGCGGACGATGCGTCATCAGCCGATATTTCCACTGTTGGCGGTCGTGGGGATTGTTGTCGGTTGGCCACATGATCCGCTCTTCTGGGCGTATTGCGTCGCCGTGCTTGCGACGTATGGGGTGCAGGCGACCGACTGCTGGTACTACCAGATCCCGCTGATTCCACCGTTGGCGATCCTTGCGAGCGGTGGCGTTGTGATGCTATACGGTACAGGCCCGGTCGGGACAGGCGTGCTCGTGCTGCTGGCTGTGATATGGTTCCTGCACAATCCCATTCGAGCTTTAAGCATGAAGCCAGCCGCGCTGAATTCCTGGTCATGGGGAACGCATCAGCCGGATCGTGTCATCGACCAGAACGTTCACCTCGAATCGATCGCACCCGTTCTCCGCGAGATTGTCGGGGACCGCTCCTTATTGGTATACGGACCTTGCACGCAGGCGTACGCTGCTCTGGGCACTTCCTGGGTGACCCCGATCATCACGCCGGATGCACATCTGAACGACATGGAACATGGTTGGCAACTGGAATTGAATCAGGCCATGCTCAACAGTCCGCCAGAATACATTCTCGACACAAACAATGTATTTGATGCAAACGCGACGCGACGTGGACTTGATATTGATTACCAGCTTACGGATGTGTTTCCGCCGTCGTTCCGCTTATTTCGCTACATCACACATTCGCACATCGGAGCAGCTCACTGGGACACCAATACCTACGCTGTCCAATCCGAGATTAATCTTCAGAAGGAGGTGCGGCGGAGTCGTCCCAGGATCCATGAGACAGCTGTTTCACACCAGCGCCCAGAATTCGGAGACAACAGCGAGCGTGCAGCACTCGTCACACTGCTGGAAAAGCTTCATGCGGCTGGCTACCAGAGAATCGCACTGTATGGAGCTGGGAAGTTCACATGTCGGCACGCCGATGTGTACCGTGCGGCGAAGGTCTCGATTGCTGTCATACTGGACGATCAGTCAGAGGGACGCAACGGGCGATTCCTGGATTGGCCTATGGCGATGCTGGAGCAGGCGGAACATTTTGGCGTGCAGGCGATCATACTATCCACCGATCGCTTTCAATCTGTCATGAGGGGACGTGTGAAAAGTGTACTCAGAGGGCAGATTCCGGTGTTCTCAGCCGTGGGTACGCACAACATGATTCCGAAGCAACTGGATGGCGACGATTCTCAAACGACCGGTATGCTGACGTGGCTCGCCGGTGCAGAACGTCGTTAAATGCCAATACCGCACGCCGAAAAATGCCGATACCGCACGCGAAAAATGGACGTGCGTCGCGTGCTGGAGGATCAGGCAGAGGCAGAACCCAGGGGAATCGTGGATACGGTGAAATCCGCAGGGGGTGTATCATTGGCGACGTCGAAGTCGTAGGTATCCGGTTCATCGGGGTTGTATTTGAGTGATTTTACAACAATGAATTCGCCGGGCTGATCGAAATGTATCGCGTGTGCGACGCCGGGTTCCAGGTACATCCCCTCACCAGAATGGAGTGTGTGTGACCGTCGCTCCCCATCGGACAGGCGGAGGAGACGGGTCGTCACTTCCCCACGAATCAGGTAAAAATAGACACGGGTCAGAAGGTGATAATGGTTGCCCATGACAGAGTCCTGCTTCATCGAACCGTGGATGACAGCCTCCCACTGACCCTCAGCCAGAATCTCCACGAACCGTCCACGAGCGTCCAGACGTTCATACTGACTTGGTGCATAGGTATTCAGCATGGCTAATCAATTCTCCGCAGTCGAGCTGTTAAAATGCGAGACACATACCCTGCACCAGTCACCAGAAAACGATAGATGTTCGGCGCAGATTTTGACACCCCAAGCGCCCGATCGGTAAAGTGGTATGGCATCTCGTGGATACTCAAACCCTTCCGGTGGCAGGCGTACAGAAACTCCATGAAATAGGCACCATACCCGGTGGGAATGATCGATACACGATCAAACACAGAGCGACGGAGTACGACGAAACCGCTGTCATAGTCGCGAATCCCGCCACCCAGGACAACCGAAGCAAGCCCATTGATCGCCCGGGAACAAAGTACCCGCAGCCGTGTGCGGTCGTCGCAACCGCCAGGGGCATATCGGCTTCCAATGCAAATGTCGTGGGTCTTGAGTGATTCAATCATCGCAGGGAGCATGGTTGGTGGCATGCACATATCGGCGTCCATCCACCCGACGTATTCACCGCGAGATTCGATGATCCCACGATTGAAGGCGGAGGCGAGTCCGCGCGTGGCTACGCGTCGAATCAGGATCACGCGAGGATCGTCCATGTTTTCAACAAGCCGCCAGGTTCCATCCGGTGAGTCGTCGTCCACGACAATCACTTCCACATCATCCCCGAGATGCTCGAAGATCGCGCTGATCGTCAGGGTGATGTTTTCCAGCTCATTGTAGGTGGCGAGGATGATGGAGACGGTCGGTGCAAGCACTTGCCTGTCACTGTTTTTCCGCCTGGAAGCGTCATTTTCCCGGCACGCACGCACGTCAGAATATCGGCGCGGACCTTGGTCAGTCTCTGGCGGCGCGGAGCTGGTCGACAACATACTCTTGCTTCTCCGTGGTGAGATTGAGCGCACTTGGCAGATACAATCCCCGTATCGACAAATCCTCCGCAACCGGGAAACGCCCCTGCAGATTGGGATATTTCTTGTCCACACCGTTGTACGCAGGCTGTCGGTTCAGAGGCACGAAGAACGCGCGTGTTTCGACGCCGCGCTTCGCCAGTCGCTCGCGGACAAGGGCAGCCGTATGTGAAAACGTGGGTCGGACCAGAACGCCAAACATCCAATAGACATTTTGTGCGTCGGGTCGGCAGGTCGGCAGGTCAATGTCGTCGATGTCAGCCAGCAGTTCGATATATCGGTGTGCGATCTCAATCTTCCGCTCGACGATCGTATCGATGCGCTCACACTGTGCTACGCCGATGGCGGCTTGCAGATTCGTCATCCGGTAATTGTAACCCACCGCGCGGTGTACGAACCGCTCCTGCTCGAACGCCTGATTTCGAAGGTAAGCAGCCCGTTCCGCAATGGCGTCATCATCGGTGATGAGCATCCCACCTTCGCCAGTGGTGATAATTTTATTTCCATAAAAACTGAATGCTCCCACATGACCAATCGAACCGACACGCTTGCCGCTATAGGCAGCACCATGCGCCTGGGCACAGTCTTCGATGACTTTTAGATTGTGACGCTCCGCAATCGCCATAATCGGACCCATATCCGCCGGGTGACCATACATGTGGACAACCATGATGGCTTTGGTCTTTGGGGTAATCTTTTCTTCAATACGAGCAGGGTCTATACACCAGGTGTCCGCTGTAACATCAGCAAGGACGGGGGTCGCACCGGTCCAGCACACCACATTGGCTGACACGATCAGCGAAAATGCAGGGATGATGACCTCGTCACCAGGACCGATACCGATGGCGTCCAGTGCAAGGTGCAAAGCGGATGTACCACTGCTGCACGCAACGCCTCGTGAGGCACCGCAATAGCTGCTGAACATCCGCTCGAATTTTGGAATGTACTTTCCGAGGGAAGAAATCCAGTTTCCTTCGAGGCAATCCAGAACATACCTTTTCTCCTGTGCTCCGAGGACCGGTTCACAGACAGGGATGTACGTTTCAGAGGTAGTATGCGTGTCAAGTTGAGTCATAAGGTCGATCCATCCATCACCGGTTCAATGCCTTCCGATCTCAGGCGACGCAGCGCGCACATCCCACACACATCCGACCATCACCGGTGTGTGTACATCGGTCAGGATCGTCCGTGGGCTGTACGATTTTACGCGCAGGACAGAACGAAACAGAACCTCACACTGAAACGAGGAGGGTATCTGAGCAAACAATCGACGCGCTCTGCTCACTTACATCGCCATGAGAGTGGGCAACGTCACCGGGAAGCGGAAGAGTCACCGGGAAGCGGAAGAGAATCCGCTGCTATACATAATCTCGTACAGCGTACTGAATTCGTCGGTTGTGACAGGCGTGTAGTGCGTGTCCCCGTCATAAAGATCGGACACGTCTTCACCGTCAAATTCAGTG
>JAJRYY010000149.1 GCA_024275565.1 Planctomycetota bacterium | reverse complement strand
CTCGCCCCGCAGTTGTAAAGAATTGTAAAGCGTAACGAGCTGTAGAGTGTAACAAGCTGTGAGGCGTAACGAATTGTGAAATGTGCAGACTTGTAAAAATACATGTCGCCCACCTTCTCCGACCTGAAGGTGGGCGACCACCGGTGCGATGGGCGAGCCGATAACATCTGCACCGGCAAACGATCAGAAAACGGACAGCGAACCGAGATACTACTCCTGTCGGTGTTGAGCTGTTGGCCGTTTGATTTCCTGTTTGCTGCACCCCCACTAACCCGTGGATTCAATCTGCTATTCCCGGTAGATGAATTTTTTTCGGGTGGGTTACAATATTGCGATTCGTCCGGTAATCAGCTGTAGATGGTTGAGGAGCGTCCCATCGAACACGATTCCAAGTCACACGAGCCGGGGTCACATGAGCCGGGGTCACATGAGTCGGGGCTGCCTGAGTCGGGGCTGCCTGAGTCGGGGCTGCCTGAGTCAGGGCTGCCTGTTCGGGACTTTCACAACCATGCGCGTGACTGGCGTGGGTACTACTACGTCTACCCCGTTCTGTCTCGTCGAAGCCGGGGTCTGAGCATCGGAATCAATCTGAATCCCGACGCAGCCTGCAACTTTGACTGCATTTATTGTCAGGTGGATCGGTCGATTGCGCCGAGGGTTCGGGTGGTCGATCTTGCAGTGCTTGAAGTCGAGCTTGACGCGATGCTGGCAGCAGCTCTGGATGGATCGCTCTTTGACACGCCCGAGTTTCGCGATACGCCGGTGCATCTGCGACGGGTGAATGACATTGCGTTCAGCGGAGATGGTGAGCCAACGACCTGCCCGCAGTTTCGGGAGGTCGTTTCGCTGGTGGCGGAGATCAAAGAGAGGCATTTGGCGGGTACCTCCTGCTGCGCCACGGATGAGGTCAAGCTTGTTCTGATTACGGATGCCTGTTATCTGACGCGTCCGAATGTTGTGGCTTCTCTTGAGGTGTTTGACCGTGCGAACGGTGTGGTCTGGGCGAAGCTGGATGCGGGGACGGAGGGGTATTATCAGCTTGTGAATCGTCCGAATTATCCGCTTGAGCACGTTATGGAGAACATCATCGCGACGGCTCAACGTCGTCCGATTGTCATTCAGTCGCTCTTTATGCGGGTGCATGATGAGCCGCCGCCGCAGGCTGAGATTGAAGCGTATGTCGATCGGCTTTGCGACATTACGCGGGCGGGTGGTGCGATTTGTGAGGTGCTGGTTTATACGGTGGCTCGGGCGCCGGCGGAGCGTTTTGTGGCGGCGTTGAATGATGGTGAGGTTGATGCGATCGCGGAATTTGTGCGCGACAAAACGGGCTTGTCTGCGAGTGCTTATTATTCATAGGCGTATTCTGGTGATTCGTTGGCGTTTGCTTGCGACTTGTTCTCTGTAGTTGGGCTTTTGCTGACGCACAATTTTTTGCGGTCAATTGCGTAAATGGCGCCGAATTTTGCGGTCAATTGAGAGATTAATGCCGAAAATTTGCGATTGTCTGCTGCATCGACACTTAACCGTACCGACAATGTGCTGGATTGTGTCCAGCGTAGGCTACGATCAGGAATTCGTTCCAGTCTCCGATTCATTTTCTTATCCCCAGATATGGAGAACCAGACATGCAGCCCAACACCAGGCAGCCCAACACCAGGTGTACCATCATCAGGCAGCCCATCACAGGCAGTACCTTCATCAGGCGTATCATGGCAGTTCTTGTCAGCGTCGGGGGGCTACCCCTGCTCGTCATCCTGCTGATCCTCTCAGCCGGTTCCACCCCCGCGACCGCCCAATGTGCTCACGGCGATCCGGACGGCAGCGGAAGCGTGGACATCAACGACTATGCCCTCTTCCTGGAGTGTCAGGCTGGCGGTGACGGTGATGCTGTCGGTGGTGGATCATTGCAGCCCGGTTGTGGTTCTGTAGATCTTGACACTGATGGTGATGTGGACCTGCAGGACTTCGCCCGATTTCAGAGCATCTTTG
The DNA here is from genome assembly GCA_024275565.1 of Planctomycetota bacterium. GTDB lineage: Bacteria > Planctomycetota > Phycisphaerae > UBA1845 > UBA1845 > JAJRYY01. The sequence continues at coordinate 7,534 of JAJRYY010000149.1, read as the reverse complement.
GCGTGGAGCATGGACCGCTATTTCCTACCCGCGAGTACGATGTTGGAAATGCTCCTGTGTCGGTGGCCATCGGCGATTTGGATGGCGACGGAGACATCGACTTCGCCGTGGTCAACGGGGGTAGTGACAATATTTCCGTACTGCTCAACAAAGGTGATGGTACATACACCGATGACGTGACCTACGTCGCTGGCGAAGATCCACGATCCGTCGCAGTGGATGATCTGGACGGCGATGGCGATATCGATCTCGTGGCTGCAAACGGCTTCAATAACTTCGTCACTGTGCTGCTCAGCGGGTGCATTCCTTAGGTTGTAGGAGAATGTGTTTTGAGAGTCGCGTGGGGATTTGGAATGCGGGGTTTCGATCCCCCGCTCCTTTGCTCGGGTGCCCCGATCCCCTGCTCCCCCGCCCCCTGCTGGGGTGCCTCGATCCCTCGCGCGTCTCATGCCCCCGACCAGGGATACCAGATTCGGGTTTGACTGTTTCTCTTGTGCGCTCTCTTGTGCGTCCAAGAAACGGGCCTGTCTGCGAGCGCCTATTGTTCTTAGGCGTATGCTCGCGACAGGCCTCTGTTGTTGGATCAACGTGCGATTGTGGGCGCGTGTTGCGGTGCGCCGTATCAGCGGGCGTCGATCAGAATGTCGTCAATCTGTGTGATGATTTCAAGCATCGCAATGCCTCCAAATCAAGCAGGAATCTGATCAATGAATCCGACAATGAACTGCGCGATTTGGAATGCAATATAGGTTAAAGTGTCAGCCATAGTCTCTCTCCTGTGTTAGAAAATGAATTCACTGATTGGTTGTCTGAAAAGAAATGACACGCGACATCGCGTGTGGATGTTTGAATGTGTGCGATGTTTTGACTGCGTGTGAAGGTTCGCAGTGAGATGAGGAGGTCCGCTATGAGGTCTGGTTGCGTCGGCGATGCGGTTGGTTGTTTGGTTCAGGCGGTTCATGCATCCGGTCCTTCTGAGTACCGAGTCTGCTGCCCGGCTATCACTATGGATCGACGCTCGGTTGGAACGGCTTGAAGCCAATGTCCGCTGCTCGGGTATCATCCCTGCCGATGTATGGACCGTTTTCGCCGGGTTTTTGCACTTGCACAATGCGTTCTGGGGTTGATATGGTGGTCTGACAGCCTTGGCAGTACCGTGAGGGTGTTGGGTGGAATGTTTGCACAATCATTGAATGTTGCGTTGAAGTGGTTCAGAAAGTGCGGAATCGGACCTGTTTTTTCGGGTTCAGTGTCAGGTTTTCGGGGTCAGTGTCAGGGGGTGACACCGGTTATGCAGCGATCTATTGCGATGTGGCTTCTATTGGGGCAGGTCAGTGGGGTGTCTGTGCGGGGGTTTGCTTGTGGTGGCGGGTGGTATTTTGGACTGCACTGCTGCACTATTGTCCTACCTGCCACATGACTGCTCTGCTTCGTCGGAGTGTGTTGTTGAGTGATCCGACGAGGATTCCGTTGTTGTTGACGGCGCGTACGACGTTTCCGTTTGTGACGCCGAAGTCGGGTAGTTGTGTGATTCTGTCTTCACCGACGATTCCGAGATAGGCTTTTGCTGCGAAGGCGGAGTTGGCAGAGACGCCTCCGAACAAACCGTTTTCCGCGAGTGCGAGTACCTGGCTGCCAGCGCCGCCGAGCGTACCGCTGATGGTGAATTCTCCGTCGGGGGTCGTGATGAATCCGATGAGTGGTCCGCCCTGTGATGTGTTTGAGCGTCCGCAGATGCGACCCAGGTCGTCGATGGCGTTTGCCTCTGCTGCGTTTCCGCCCAGTGTCCCGATGTCCTGCATGCCATCTCGAAACGTCCAGAGGAAAGCCCGTGTGCTACCGTTTTCATCCACGAAAAATCCTACGACCTCGCCTCGGTTGTTGATTCCATTGCTCTGACTTCTGATGCCCAGTGTACCGAGCGCTACGATTTCGCCATCTGCGGTCCACATGACTGCCCGTTCGTTGCCCTCGGTGGTGGTGGACATGCCCGCAACCTCGCCCATGTTGTTGATTCCGAAGGCAAGCGATCTTCCGTCCTCAAGGGTTGGCAATGCTGTGATGTTGCCTTCCGGATCCCAGATGACCGCCAGAAACTCATCGTCGTCCGGTAGATTGGCTGACCCGCAGATTGCGCCGAGATCGTTAATCCCCAGTGCGCGGGCGTCGTTTCCGCCAAAGTCGTCAAGTTGTTCGATTCCACCTTCGAACGTCCAGCGAAATGCCTGCCAGTCGTCGTTTTCGTCCTTTGCGATGCCCACCGCGACATTGCTTTCATTGATGCCCGTACCGAACTGTTCGTTGCCACCGAGGGTTCCGAGTTCGACGAAGCGTGTGGGTGCCTGGACAGATTCGCCTCGGATGAGTGCTTCATTTGCAAGTTGAAATTCCTCGCAACCGTTGAGAAGCAGGCCTATGACAATCAATGCAGAACCGACAGCCAGGGTCTGCGTGTAGCGGGTCTTCAGATGGGCGATTCGATCGATCACACGCCAGCCTCCACAAATTCCAGATTTTCGACGGCAGGTATCATGCCAATGTCTGCTCCACGACGCAGCATCTCAATGACAGCCTCCTTGCCTCGGGTACCATAATCAATCGTCCAATCGTTCACATACATCCCGACAAATTCGTCCGCAAGATCGCGGCCCATGTCCCGGGCGTATTGCAGTGCGTGCGTGACTGCCTCCTCGCGGTTGGCGATGCTGAAGGCGATGCTGTTTTTGAGGATTCCGCAGACCTCCCGCATGGATTCCTCACCCAGCGACCGCTTGATGCAATTTCCGCCCAGGGGCATGGGTAAACCCGTTTCCTCATGCCACCAGACGCCAAGATCGACGATTTTCTGCAGGGATTGCTGCTGGTAGGTCAGTTGCCCCTCGTGGATGATAAGCCCCGCATCCCCCTCGCCGCGGGCGACTGCGGGCAGGATTTCGTCGAACATCACGACGCGGTGGTTGAAATTTCCACGCCCGAGGAGCAGGTTCAATGCCAAGAAAGCCGTGGTCATCTCGCCAGGGATAAGGATCGTTTTTCCCTTCAATTCTTCCACTGAGAGCGGATTTTTTGCGACGACTATGGGTCCATAATTGTCGCCCATGCTGGATCCACAGACGGTGAGGGCGTATTTTTCAGCCACTGCGGGGTATGCGTGGATGCTGATGGCGGTGATGTCGAGTTCTGCCCGGATGGCGCGTTCGTTGAGTGTCTGGATGTCCTGGAGGACGTGTTCGAACGCCCAGCGACCGGAATCGACCTTTCCGGTGGCGAGTCCGTAGAACATGAATGCGTCGTCCGGGTCCGGGCTGTGTCCGAGGGTGAGAAGCGTTTTGTCCATAACCTGTTGCATCTTATGTAGTTACGTTCGAGGTTGTCTGTAAGTTTGTACAAAATGTTGGTCAGATGACATCAGAGTTCATCGTTTCGTACATGATATACTTAGATGAGAGTCCGGCAAAGGCGGTCAGGACGACAAACCGGTCAGGACGACAAACCGTTCTGGAGGGCAAACCGCTCTGGAGGACAAACCTGTCAAGACAGCTAACCGATCCGGACGACATTGGTCAAAATGGGTCGTGACACACTCATCACAGCGTGCCTAAGATAAACTGACGATGTGCCTTAGGATAAACTGGCGATTATTCCTGTATTTCTGTTGTGTTGGTTTTGTGAGGACAGGTGGCGAGCTTGCGTGTATTAATCCGCGATGGCGAAGAATTGATTGATTCCCACGTTTTTGAGGGTCAGACTATCACGATCGGGTCGGATGAGGAATGTCACGTTTACATTCGTGATCGGCGACTTCTGCCGCAGCAGGCGACGCTCTCGCCGGTTGAGGACGGTTCGTGGGTGATTACGTCCGATAAGCTGGGTGAGCAGATGTACCTGAACGGTCGTCCTGTGCTGGAGCCGACGGCTGTGCGTCACAATGACGAGATTACGGTCGCTTCCTACACCATTGCGATTTACGGAACGGGTGAGGTTGCCGGGGTCGATTCATCTTTGGAGCAGGCCGTTGTTCCTGCTGAGGCAGAGCGATTGCGGGCGCTGTCGGTTCCGTCGGGATCGACGGTGAAAACTGCAGCGCAATCGTTGACGATTTCCGGGGATGCGACTTGCCGGTTGAGTGGTTGGGCGCAATCTTTGCGCTCCTGTATCGACATCCCCGGACTGATTGATTTCACGCTCGATTTATTGCAGGATCGCTTTGCCGCTCGCCTTGTACACGCCGGCAGTCGCCGCAACGACTACGGATCGCTTGAATTTGTGTTGTCGCGGATGGCGGATGGTCTTACGGACAAGAATCCTCAGATGGTGGATATGTTTCGTTTTCGCTGTCTGGATCGTGCGGAATCGGTGTGTGTGCGTGACTTTTCGGATGGTGAGGTGACGTCAGCCATTGCTGCTCCGTTGACGTGTGGTCGTGGTCAGTTGGGTATGGTGTATGTTGATCGTGCGGTGGGTACTCCTGTTTTTACGGATGCAGATCTGGATGAGTTGACGTTGATGGCTGGTCTGGTGGGGTCTCAGTTGGAGCAGATTGCGGACATTCAGGTTGCGGTTCAGGAATCGGTGGCTGCTGGCGGTTTGTCGTTCGTTCGCAAGATTCAGGAACGGATGGACCCGACGAATGTACCGCAGTGGGCTGGTTTTCAGTTGGCGGTTTACTGCAAGCCCGGGGTTCGGCGTAGTGGAGATGTGTATGACATCATGCGGTTGCCAAATGGATTGGCTTCCTTTCTTGTTGCGACGGTTGAGGGTGAGGCGATTCGGTCTGCGGTTGCGATGGCTGAGGCGAGGACTGCGTTTCGCGTGTCTGGATTGCACGCTGATGCGCCGCACGTTTTTCTTCGGGGGATCAACTGGTTGTTGTGTGACGATCGGCATGAGTGTCGGATGCGGACGGTGGCGCTCGTGATGAATCCGATGACCGGTGAAATTGAATATGGGACGGCTGGTGATTGTGGGGCTGCGATAGTTGATGCGCGTGGTGATCTTCGGGTGTTGCACGACCCTTCGGCGCCTGCTGTCGGCGAGTCGCCGGGATTTGGGTATACGCCTCGTTTTGACAGGTTGGGTGCAGGTGAGACGCTGGTGTTGTATTCGCTGGGATGTGAGTCGGTGTTGAACGAGGCTGGCGATGCTCTGGGTCGTGAAAACCTTCTTGAAAGCCTGCGTGATGGGTTTGGGCAGTCTGCAAGTGTCGCTTTAGATGAGCTTTTGCGCGACCATTCGTCGTTTTTCAAGGATGGAAACCCGGTGGACGATATCACAATATTGCTGTTTCACCGTACGCGCGATGGATCGTGACTGGTGGCCGACAGGATTTTACATATGGGTCCTTCAGGTTTGGGATTGTTTGGAGGCTTGCAGCATCGTACACTGATGGTGTGATTAAGCGGACGGTGTGATTAAGCGGACTATGACGACCAAACATACAATCAGGCTGGTCATGCGGTTGCTGATGTCGATTCTGCTGCTCGGGTTTGCCGGGTGCACGGATGGTGGTGGATTTTTTGCGCAGGTATCCGGATCGGATCATGAGGTATCGGAATCCGGGGGACTGGAATCTGGTGGTTCGGAATCTGGCGGATCTGGAAGCAGTGAAGCTCGAGTTCTGGTGGACGATTCGGCTGATGGGCCTGCACGATGCGTGGTGAAGGCGGATGTCGATCTTGCCGAGCAGTTGGTGCGGTTGATTAACCTTGAGCGGCTTGAGGCGGGTGTTGTGCGATCCAGCGCGATGTTGGATGAGGCAGCGGAGCAGTATTCCTGTGAAATGGTTAAGCACGCTTTTTTTGGTCATGAGCATCCGTGCGACGGCAGCGATGTTGTGACGCGGGTTGAGTCGGTTGGGTATGACTTTTCGGTGGTAGGCGAGAATTTGGCGGCGGGGCTTTGGAGTGCGTCGGACATCCTCGATGCCTGGTTGGAGAGCGCCGCCCATCGCGAGATTTTGCTTGATCCCGAGTTTTCCGAGATCGGTGTGGCTGTCCGCAAGGGTGGTCCGCATGGGATTTACGCGGTACTCATTCTGGCTGCTCCCGCGAAGTAGCGATCCTTCCGAGCGTACGCTCTTTTCCATATTCCTGACGCATGCGACTTCATTTCTGACGAGTGCGACTTAGTGCTCGCATCGGTGTCATACTATGGAACGCGTGTGTGCGTCGAAATGTTCCCTGGTCGCCTTTTTATGTCAGGACGACATGTGTTTCAGGAGACTTTGTACTTGCCTCGGAACTGTTCGATGGGGTATTTGAGGGCGTTCTTCTTCATTTTATCGGACAGGGCTGAGGATAAGTCGATGTTCATCGTGGTGGCGAAGGAGAGGGTGTATGCGAGGATGTCTGCCAGTTCTTCGCCGATTTCCTGCATTTTCGCCGGATTCTCGCGGACCTCCGCCAGTTCGTCGGTTCGCATCCACTGGAAATGCTCCATCAGCTCTGCGGCTTCGATGGCGATGGATGCGGCGAGGTTTTTGGGGTCGTGGTATGGCTGCCACTGACGTTCATCGACGAATCGGTCTACCAGGTCTTTCAGGGTTGAGATGCTCGCACTGCTGTCATTCATGGGGACGGAGCATTTTTTCATATGTCGCATCCGCGTTCCGTGAACGGCGTGCTCCTCCAGGATGGCGACGATGTCTTCCGGCGATTCTGCCTTATGCAGATGCTTGACGCTGTTGGGGCGATAGGTTGCGAGCACCTCGTAGAGATTGTCCCAGCATCGACCAGCCAGGATGATGGGCCTTGGCGGTAGGAATCCCTTGGCGACGAATTCCCAGACGATCCCGAGTTCTGAGAGTGTTCCGGTTCCGCCGTCGAGGACGATGTATCCGCCGGAAAGGTGCATCATGCGTTCGATTCGGGTGATGAGATCGGGGGATGGGTGGATTTCGTCGAGATAGGGGTTTGGGGATCTCGGTTTGCCATTGGCCTGGATGTCGGCTGGGCAGGTCATGCCGATCGTTCGCCCGCCGGCGCTCTGTGCACCTTTTGCGGAGGCTTTCATGGTCCCATCGTAGCCACCGTTGAGGACTTCAAACCCTGCGGACCCCAGTGCTTTGCCGAGTTCGTATGCGTAGTCGTAGGCAGAGTTGCTTTCCCTGGGGTCGTATGCACCGAAGATGGCGATGGTTCGTGTTTTTACGTTGGGTATTGATGTAGTGTCTGCGTTGTCTGGCATGTCGCTTCCGCCTGTTTCGTGGATGCTTCGTTTGGTTTAGCGTCGAATTGTGTGTGTAGATTGTAACCGGATAATGACCAGGGTCGAAGCGCTGAAATGGGTTTCGGTAGCGGGAAGGTTTCGGGGGGCATAGCGGGTCATTGATAGACGGATCCTTCAGCACAAGTACGCGGCAGTCGGCAGCCTATTCCCCAGCCCCTACTCTCCGTCATCCCCATAATCGCCAAACCGTTCGGCCCACCACTTCGGAAAACCCAGCACGGCGTTCTCGAATTGAACCTGCAACGCACTCGGATTACTCGTCGGCCCGCGCGGATACAGCTTCGCCGGGCGATGACCAAGCGTCACG
>JAJRYY010000148.1 GCA_024275565.1 Planctomycetota bacterium | reverse complement strand
CGAGCTACAGCGCTGGAACGTCCTTCATTATTACAGGTCCCGGCTCACCGGTTCAAAGTAATTCGGCGTTCCTCAAGCCGATTTCGCGTGTTCCGAACCCCGCGAACACGGTGTATTTCATGGAAAACTCCGGTCGTTTTGCATTCCTGACCAACTACGAGGATGGCGGTTGCAGCTCGTCGTGTCCGGATAACAGTACCGATATTGACATTGCGGTCCGAGGTTGGCATCGACGCAACTGGATGTTCAATGCAGCCTACGTCGATGGCCACGCTGCCACGATCAAGATGCAAGGTCACGCCGAACCAGCACCACGCCAGCAGTCCTACCCTGGTTGTGATACGTCGACTGATGCTGCTTTTGAGCAGTGCCACACTTTCTGGCGCTGTGTGATTTTCCGTGGTCCTCAATGGCAGTTGGATACCCTTCCTGCCGCAGCAGTGAACACGGGCGTTCTTTGGAACGGTTCCTCCTGTGTCAACCGCCGCGAGTAGTATCAGTCGCAGCGGATAGGGAAAAGTGCCGCTTTATATGAATTATGGGTCGCCGGTCATTTCCGGCGGCCCTTTTTTTTAAGCCAAATTTGCGTAGGGGGCTGGGGTGTTGCGTATTTCCGGACGCTGCCCCAATCTGCAGGATTGCATGGCCTGTTTACTTGACTCGGGTCGGAAAGCGGCTGTACTATCCAGTGGCTAAAAAGCGGAGGCTTGGGATCGACGTAATTCGTGATTGCGCAGAAAGTTGCGTTCTTGCGGCGGGTTTGCGTTCGGTTGATGGGCGGCTTGTGAAGTGTTGTGACGCGGGTTTCCGCGTCTGTGCTGCGGTTGTCAGGAGGGTTGGTCGTTGTGCGGTTGTGTTCAGGGCTGATTTTTGAAGGATCTGGACCGTGTTTATGAAGGATCTGGACCATGGATTCATCAAGTCGTAATAAGCTTCTGGCTGCTGTTGTGCTGTTGTTCTGTGCGGCTGGGTGGTGGTTTGTGGTTGGGTCGGCAGAGGAGCCGGAACCAGCCCGTCTGGGTCAACAGACGCAGCCGTCCGTCGGTGATGGTGCTGCTACGGCGGATACGGCGAAGCAGGGATCAAGAAAAAAGAGGAAGTCTGCACCGCCCCCGTCGCGCATATCAGAGGACATCGGATAATTATCGGGTGATCTGCCGGGTCGGTCTGTTGTTCCGGGTTTCTCGGGTTGAAGTTGGTCGGTTTGGAGTCGGTCGGTTTGTCGCGGGGTGTACTGCTAGATGTGAGGGCGTGTTGGATTTGGTTGGGAAGCTGAGTGAGGCGAAGGAAGCGGATTTGAGGTTGGCTTGACTCCTGGGGAAAGGAGATCACTGCCTGTCGTTTGTCTGTCAACGATATTATTGGACGGGTGCTTCTTTTTGGGGTTCCTGAGGGTTTACCGGTTCCACGGGTTGGGTACATGACGGTTGGCTGGGTACGCGCAGCTGCTTGCATTACCGTCGGGCGAAATGTCGCCATTTGTACTCAATTGTGAGAGGTTGTTTGGAATACGCGTGTCATTTTGCTACACTGGTGTGAAGCGCGATATCGTGTCGCGCCGCCCCGACGGTGTGGTCGCACACAGCTCTTGATGGCTGGAGGATGCAGGAGATGGTAAGAAGCTGTATTGGAAGCTGTACTGGATTTTTAATTGCGTTGGTCGTTGTGTGGGCACCCCAGATGGTGCTTGCTGCCGACGGGGACGTATCGGGATCTGCCGTATCGGATCCAGGTGCCACAATCATCGGACCCAGCTATGCACCTCGAGCCCTTCGCAGTGGCGGTGAGGTTCCGTTGGCTGCTGGTGCCAGTTGCGGTGGAGATTTGGATGCACCGTTGCTTTATCAGAATACTGACATCTGCACGGTAAACTTTCAGTGGCTTGCGGTCGGTGGTCGCAGCAATGCTGGTGGTACGGTCCTGCAGGTACAGGATTACTTTACCACATCTGGTGGTACGTTGGCTGCTTATCAGTTTCTCGTCATGAACGGTGGTGAGGGCGCGATTGCGACCAATATGGAGATGCGGTTTTACGCAGATACCGACGCCCTGAATTACGGTTCTGAGGTTCCTGATACCTTTTTCCGTACGCAGTCGCAGTCGGGGGCTCCGTCCCTCGAGAGGATTCCCGTGCATGAGGATGAGAATGGTGTTGCACTTCCGATGCTCGTGACCATCGATTATGTCAACCGGCGGTACAGGGTTGAGGACTGGGGTACAGGCGAGGATCTGATCGGGACCAACTGTGAGGGGCAGGATATCGGCGATCGTCCACGTCCGGTGCTGCCGAGTGGTAAGGTTGGGCTTCGTATTCGATTCAGCAGTCAGTTTAATCTTTGTGGTGGTGGTAATCCGACGGCGGGCGCTGTGCTGGCTGGCGGTGGTGTCAACTCCGAAGATGGTGTCCATATTATCAACGCTGAGAATTCAAATTGTGATCAGGAGCATGATCAGATATGTCCCACGCAAACGGGATGGGCTCCGAGTGATGTTGAGGGTGAGCGCGTTGCCTGTACTGGCGGTGATGTTTGCAGCCTGGACCGTCCGTTTAATGGTATCTGGTTAAGGTTGTTTGCTTCCCCGAGTGAAGCAGGGAACGGTAATAACACGATCGCAACGGCGGATCTTGTTTCGCTCGGCTCGGTTGTGGATTGCTCCTCAGAGATGGTGGTTGTTGAAGGTTTCCTGGGCGATGCGAGTCTGCCGAATCAGGTGACCGATTACTTTGACGATCAGCCGGATGGGGCGATCGATCTTCTTGACTGGGGTGTTTTGCAGTCCTGTCTTGGTGCGAATCTCTTCTCCAATCCTGAATGTGTTGTTTTCGATCAGGATGGTAGTGGTATGGTGGATCTCAACGATCACGCGAAATTTGTGGAGTGTCAGGCGGATCCGAGTGCGGTCGGTTGTCGCTTCAACTCGCTGCAGGATCTGGATGTATACAGGATTTCCGACCTGGTTGCCGGCAATGTGCTTCAGGTGCTTGTGGAGGGTGACAAGAGCCCTGCTTTTGGACCGACCTGGGATCCATATCTGCGTATTTTCACGAGTTCCGGCGTAATGGTTGGCGACAGCGACGACTTCTCCCGCATCGATTTTGATGCATACACAACGGTTGAGATTGAGAGTGGCGGGTCGCTTTATGTGGCAGTCAGTTCTTCGAACCAGGTGCGAAGCCTGTTCGGTTGTCTGGATGACTCTGACTGTACGGCTGTCTTTGGGTCAGGCTCGACGTGTGGTCTGTTCGTCCCAGGCGATGAGGGAGAGCCAGGTGAATTGACCATGACGGGTATTTGCCAGCTTCCGCCGTGCAACGCCGACACGATCTGTGAGGGATTCGGATTCCTGATCGATAATGCGACGTGTGGTGTCGATGAGCGATGCGAGATGCCACAGTGTTCTGAAAATTCAGAATGTCAGATTTTGTTCAATGATGACGATGCGGTTTGTGGCGATAGTGGTGATTGCGAACTTCCGTGTGCGAACGAGACGGTTTGTATTCTGGCAGGATTTGGTGGATCGGCGACTTGCGGTGAGGTGACGGCTGGTATTTGCGATCCTCCGACCTGTGTGGCTGACTCGATTTGTGAAGCTACACCGCTGGGTGAAGGTGCTACCTGTGGTGGTCTGGTTGCGGACGTTTGTGATCCGAAGCGGTGTACGGATGATTCAGATTGTCGCGGGTTCTTTGGTGACGAGTGTGCGACCTGTGACACGATGACTGGTTTTTGCAATGCGGGGATTAGCTATGATCCGACCGATGCTGGATCGGTGTGTCCTTTGACGGCGTCTGATCTTACAGGTGGGTACCGTCTTAAGGTTGTTCAGACGGATCCGAATTGTGTGAATGATGAGGCTGGCAATCCCGATGACATGTGTTTTCTGCTGTTCAGTCCGGGAACGCCTCGTAGTCATGTGGGAGATCATGAGCCGGATGACACACTCGATGATGCGGATGCCCAGCCGGAAATCATTCCAAGCCAGGGTGGATTCCTGACCCGTGGTATTCTTGGAGACGGTTCGTTTGCGTCGCTTGGTCAGGATGTTGATATCTATCGCATCGATTTAACGAATGGCGTGGATGTGAACGCACAGAGTATTCAGCTGGGCGTTACGACGACGAGTCCAAGTGGATTTGACACGGTGTTTGACCTTGTTCTCGCACTGTACGATTTGAATGGTAAGCTGATCGCCACAGGGGATCAGTCTCCGAACATTGGTCTTGTGGCTCCGAGTGATACTGAGAACGAGTCGTATCCCAAGCTTCAGGCGGCGATCACTGGTGGTTCGAGCTACTATGTTGCCATCTTCGGTACGGATCGCGACCTTTGGGATTCCGGTTGTAATTTCAAGGAGCCCGCAGGTCCGCCGTCATTCCTGAATGTTCCACATTGTCGTTGTTCGCCATGTACCGCGGACTGCCCTGACGACCTGCGTCCTTTTGTAGGTGGTCGTGTCAACAAGCCGGGTGAAGCACTGGGCGGATGTGTGACGAGTGAAGGTGAAGAACCGGAACGGTTGCAGTGTTACACCTTGTCTGTTCTCGTCCACAGCGACCCCCCACCGCATCAGACGCCAACGGATCCCGACGAACTGGCTAACTTGCTGGGTGGCAACGATTCCATTGATCTTGCATCACCACTTGGTAGTGGGTCATCCCTGGCGACGGCTGGTTCGTCTGTGAATCATACGCTTGGCAATGGACCGTTTGGCGGTTTTCAGGGTGACGTCGATTTCTTCCAGCTTGCTGTCAATCCTGGCGACCTGCTGGTTGTCAATGTGGCAGACACCGAGCAGCCATCCTCAACGGGCAATAACGTTCGGTCTTTCCTCGCCCTGTATGATGGCGCGGGTGACATTATCACGCTGCAGGATTATTCACTCGAGATTTTCTCCACTTTCGGAAACGGTATTCAGGACGAGATTGCAAGTACCATTGTCACAACGGTCCCTGACGGTATGACCAACATGTTCCTGATGGTGGGTATCGACAATGGAAACCTGCTGTTTGAGGAGAACATTCCCTTGTTCCCGTTCAGGCCTGGGACGACATTCTCGCGACGATTCCAGACTGGAGCGCTTCCGTTGCGTTTCTATGAAATCGCGGTTGCACAGCTCAGTCCCCCGAATGTGAGCGGGACTGCTCGGATGTTCGTCGTACCACAGCGTGGTACGGATGAGGATCATGTCGAACCGTACCTCGGGCGTGTTTCCGGCGGCAATTCGGTCATCGACGGTCTGAGCCGCGAAAGTTTTCCGCCGATTCTCGAGCTTGATCCTCAGACGGGCGATGTGCTGAACGTCTTGGACGCAGAGCCAACGATCGTGATGTGGCGTGACGCTTCGGTCAGCATTGATGGCCAGCTGTTTCAGAATCAGGTCGTCTCAGCAGAACCGGTCATCGCCTACGACGGAACGACACTGTATATTTCCGTTGAAACGTGTTCCGGAACCTGTCTCAGTCCTGGTGAGTTTCAGCATCCATTCTTCTGGATGAATCCTGACGTACCCAACGACGATGCCGGGTTCGTGACGCCGAAGGCACAGATCGAGGGTCTTCAATCTCAAGCACGCATTACCGGTATGACAGTCATCCAGGAAGGTGGGGATAGTTGGATCTATGCGTTGGATGGCGCGAATGACGTCATGCGGTTTTGGCGGAGCGATCAGACGCCACTCGCAGGTACAGGTGGTACGCTGGTCCTCGATACAGAAGGTGGCGTTTTCGACGACGTGTATGGTGATATTGCAACCGACGGGGTATCCATCTTCATCTCCTGCTCGTTGGACGGAGACGCACTGGGTATCTGTAAATTCACGCCGAACCGTGATGCTCTGACCTTGGATTATGTGGAGACGATTCCCGATCCGGTCACAAACCACGACATCTTCCCTGGACCGATGCTCGGTGGTTTTGACTTCCTGACGCCGACGCAGATCGCTGGTTCCGATCAAAATGGACCGGTAATCCAGTACAGCACGCTGGGAATCACTGAGGCTCAGGGTGTCGAACTTCCGCGAGAGTTCACGGTTGTTCGGATCGCGACCTCGCCAGTGGAGTAACAATGCTGGGTATCTAAATTCTGGTTTCTTCGCGGAGCGTCGAATCTGATTCGGCGCTCCGCTTTTTTGCGCATATTTCTCCACAATGGCGAAAATCTGCGAAACGCCTAAGATGCAGGCGTGACGACAGTTCTTAAGGTCGACAATTTATCCAGACGCTACGCAACCGGCGGCGATGTGGTCCATGCGATCGACGGCGTCTCCTTTGAAGTACGCTGCGGCCAGTTTATTGCGCTCATGGGCGCCAGCGGATCCGGAAAGAGCACCCTCCTCCACCTGCTCGCCGGGCTTGACGTGCCGACTGAGGGACGCGTCGTCATTGATGGTCGCCCGATCGCACAGATGACAGACCGCCAGAGAACCCTCTTTCGACGGTCCCATATCGGATTCGTCTTCCAGTCATTCAACCTGCTCCCCACCCTGACAGCCGCTGAGAATGTGGCAATCCCCCTGATGATCGGTGGTGCTGGTCAGCGGGAATCGCGGGAGAAGGCGTTGGAATTTCTCGCCTCCGTTGGTCTGGAAGGACGCTCCACGCACCGTCCGGCTGCTCTTTCGGGGGGTGAACAGCAGCGCGTCGCCATCGCACGGGCGCTGGTGATCGACCCTTCCATCATCCTGGCAGACGAACCCACCGGGAATCTCGACTCGCGCCACGGTGAGGAAATCTGGCAGTTGCTGCGGCGACTTTCTACGGAGGAGGGACGCACCATCGTGGTCGTCACGCACGAAGCAGCAGGAGCAGCCTACGCCGACCGCGTCATCGTGATGCGGGACGGTACCATCATGGGCGAAATCCCTACGGGCGGAGATATCGATGCAGCCGGCATTGCTTCTCGCTATCAACAACTGGCGGGCTAAACCGGGGCGAACCCTCGGTACGCTCATCGCCATCGCCCTCGGCGTCGGAACCGTCGTCTGGGTCACCAGTTCCTACGCATCCGTTCAGAACAGCATTTCCGATCAAGTGGTCGAGCGATGGGTTGGCAAGAGTCATCTCAGCATCGAACCACCCCTGGGTCACTGGGGACACATGCCGGATGAGGTGGCAGACATTCTGCGAAGTCGGGAGGAGGTCGCAGAGGTCACCTCCCGCCTGAAACGCCGCATGAACCTCGTCATCGAAGCGAGCATGGCTCGACCGACCTCCGACGATCTTATCGTCCTACGCGATCGGATGGTCGTCGATGCCATCGGAATCGACCCGAAAACCGAATACACATTCCGACAATTCAAAATAGAAGGGCGGCTGCTGACAGAGCAGGACTCAGCGGCTGCACTGTTCGACGCAAAGACCGCCCGAGATCTCGGCGTGTGGATCGGCGATACGATAACACTGGAGCGGTACGAAGGCGGACTCACGACACCCCTGGAAATCGTCGGTATTTACCATGGGCAACGGGCAGCCAAGTTCCAGAAACCGATGATCTTTCTCCCCCTCAAAACCCTTCAACAGGCGACCAATGAACCCTCCCGCATTACCATCGCCGACGCAATCCTGCGGTCACCGGACCCCGCCATCATAGAAGCCCTCGCAACCGACCTCCGCAACGAATTTCGAGAACGCCGCTGGGGACACCAGGTCACCACCGCCACCGCACGACTCAATCAACTCGCCCAGGCCCAGGAGCAAACCGAGTTCGCCCTGATCCTCGCATCCAGCGTCGCCCTGCTGACCGCGTTTTTCATCATCGTCAGTACGCTGAACATGGGACTTGTCGAACGCGTGACCTATATGGGAACACTCCGCTGCCTCGGGATGACACGCCTGCAAATCGTCGGAATCGTACTCGGAGATATCGCCCCCATCGGACTCGCAGGGTCGCTGCTGGGCGTCCCCATCGGTCTCGCCCTGACCCATGCAGGTACCTGGGTCGCACCGGAATATATTTCCGAGATCGTCCTGAGCACGAAGGGGATCGTGATCGCGGTCGTCGGCGGGCTTCTCACCACCCTGGCAGCCGCAATGCTGCCCGCCATGCACGCCTCATCCATATCCCCGTTGGCAGCCATCCGCGCGATGGCGAAACCCGCAGGCAGGAAACTCCCTTATCTGTCCGCCATGCTTGGTCTGATCCTGATTCTGATCCATGTCTGGATGACGCGGGACGTCGCGCCGGAGGTCTGGATCCGCCCGGGCATCACGCTGATCGGCGTCGGATGCCTCTATATCGGATACGCCCTGCTCACGCCCCTGGCTGTCCGTCTCGTGGGGTTCGTAGCCGTCCAGATCGTCGCTCGCCTCATCTTCATCAAGCCCATTCTGCTCCACGACCAGATCAGCAGGGTCGCATGGCGGGGTGCGGGAATCTGCTGCGGACTCATGGTCGGGTTGTCCATGATGATCAGCGTCGTGGTCCAGTCCGAAAGCGTGCGAGCCGGCTGGGATTTCCCGAAACGACTCGCGGAGGCATTCATCTGGACACGAACACCGGTCGATCGGGAGACAGCCAACCGCGTGCGACATTTGCCGGGTATTGGGGAATGCACTGTGATTTTCGATTTCCTCTGCGATGTCGGCGAGCAGAAAAAGGGGCTTTTCAAGGTCTTCAACGCCAAAAGTACCTTCGTTGCAGGCGAACCCGACGTCTTCCTCAAGATGGCGAAGCTGGAATTTCTGGAGGGCAATTACGATGATGCATACGCAAAATTGCGATCGGGCGGCTACATTTTGCTCGCATCCGAAGCCTCCCGCGCCTTCGGGGTCCACCTTGGTGATACAATCAAAATTTCCGCCAAAAATCAGTCCGGGATGTTCGAGGTCGCGGGTATCGTACAGTCTCCCGCGCTCGATATCGCTGTAACCTATTTCCAGGCAGACAGTTACATGATGGTGGCAGCCGCCGGGTCCGTCCTGGGAACGCTGGGCGACGCGAAACGGGTGTTCGGGACCGATGCCATCTCGATGTTCCTGATGAACTTCGCGTTGCCCGAGATTCCACCGCCTGCGATCTTCGCGACGGAAACGCCGCCACCCTGTGGTCTGGATAACATCGCCGAAAGCCTGGTCGAATGGGGGTCGCAACTGGTCCTTCAGCGCGAAGATGTGGCGGATGTGCTGTCTGCAGTGGCGGTATGGGACAGGTCCACACCCATGCAACAATACCTGCGAGGTCTCCTGTCGCCTTATGTCCAGAGCATGAAAAAAACCGCAGATGCGTGGGACGGCGCGACACCTGTGCAGCGGTGGGACATTTTCAGGGATGAATTGCTCATGCGCCAAGTCGCCCGCCATCTGGACCGCCCGGCTGCCATTTTCGGATCGCTGCGGCGACTCAAGCAGCAGATCGACGACGATATCCGCGAAGCCACGATTCTTCTGGCGACGATTCCCATTATTGCCCTGCTGGTGGCTGGCGTTGGGGTCGGAAATCTGATGATGACGAATGTGCTGAGCAGGGCGCGAGAAATCGGGGTTTTGCGGTCCGTCGGGGCGACCCGGGGGCAGATTATGCGACTGGTGTTCGGCGAGGCGCTGGTCCTCGGGGTTATCGGAGCCAGCTTTGGTGTTGCGCTCGGGGTTCACGCTGCATACAGTATGATCGTACTCATGGAGCGATCGGTCGGGTTTGCGCCAAAATTTCAACTCCCGCTTTACGGTTTGGCTGCCGGGGTGGGTATCACGATTGGGATCTGCGTCATTGCGGGGATTTCGCCTGCTCGATTTGCGTCGCGTGAAAATGTGATCGCTACGATGCGATCTGTATGAAAGTGATGTAAAGTATTGTGATGCAATAGTTTATGACA
Organism: Planctomycetota bacterium; assembly: GCA_024275565.1. GTDB lineage: Bacteria > Planctomycetota > Phycisphaerae > UBA1845 > UBA1845 > JAJRYY01. The sequence goes on along the minus strand of JAJRYY010000148.1, from coordinate 15,786 downwards.
TGATGCATGGTTGGATGTATTATCGGACTGGGTTGTAAGAGACCAAAATAATCCCGTTTGATACTCGAATCCAACCATGAATGCCCACGGGTTGCTGGTGGGAAATCGGTGCTGGGAAATGGTCCGCACAGCGGACCCTTCGTTGCAAATAATGCCCAGTCGTGATGAATCACACTGTAGGATGGTTCAAGGAGTTTTTCGATGTTCAGCCGGTTCATGATCGTCCGCCTCAAGGCAGCTGAGCACGCGATGAAGCAGGGGCGGCTTGATGAGGCGTTTCGGGTTGCTGCGGGCAGTGATGTTCGTGAGCATAAGCGTGCCGGAGCGCTTCTGACCGCACTCTGCGAGAAATTCATCGCCCGTTCGCGTGAGCATTTTGGGGAGGAGCGGTTTTCGGAGGCGTTGACCGATTTGCAGAAGGCTGAGGCGGCTGGGGTCCGTCTGGATGAGATTGCGGAACTGCGTGAGCAGATTCGCGTGGTGGCTGAGGAGGTTCAGAGAAAAAGGTCCGAGGAGCGTACTCAATTTGATGCAGCCGCACAAAGGGTGCATCGTGGGTCGCTTGCTGCTGGTCGGCGGATGCTGGATGATCTGGACGCCCATGATCCGCGTGCGAGGAAGCTGGAAGCTGATATTGAACAACGCAAGGGTGAGGCTGACGCTGGTTTTTCTCAGGCAAAGACCCTAATGGAAAATGGTGATCTGTCGGGTGCGGTGGATCGTCTGCGTGCTGCAAGGAAGCTCGATCCTCATGCAGCGGAAGCGTCTGCTCTGGAATCTGCGATTTGCGATGTGGTTGTGCGTGGTGCTTTTGAGGCGTTTGAGTCGGGGCGGATCAATCGTGCTCTGGAAGATATGAAAATGCTGGGTGATCTGGGGCGACATTCGTCTGCGCGTCGCGATCTTGATGATCTTCTTGAAATGGCCCAGGCTGCTTCGGTCGCGATGGATCGGAAGGATTACGATTCTGCGCGTCGTCATGCGATGCGGCTGCAGGCGTTGTCGCCGAAGATCGGGTGGGTTAAGGAGTCGGTGAAGCGTCTGGAACAGCTTGATGATGTTGTGACGCAGCTTCATGCGGGTCCGTTTGGTGAACATGCGAAGTCGTTCCATTGTGTGGCTGCGAATCCGAAGCAGGCGGTTGCAATGGATGAGACGGTTGCCCTTGCTCGTCGGGCTGATCGTGATGTGCAGCCTCACGGTTTACAGCCTCACGGGTTACAGGGTCACGATGTGCAGCGTCCGGGTTCTTCGCTACCGAATCACCTGCTGCTGCTGGTGGATGGCGGAGGTAGTTATCTGCTACTGCGTCAGGATCGGATGAGCATTGGTCGAAGTATGACCGCGAATCCGGCGGATGTTCCGATTCAGTCCAGCCTGGCTGAGCGTCATGCGGAAATCATTCGCGTTGAGGATGACTATTTTCTGATGGCGTCGCAGGCTGTGGATGTGGATGGTCGTCGTGTGACGCAGCAGTTGCTGCGTGATGGTGCCCGGGTTGGGATGGCGCGGAATGCACGGTTTACGTTCCGCACGCCGCATCCGCAGAGTCCGAGTGCGGTGCTTGAAATGGGTGGTCCGACGCGCATGCCGCTGGATGTTCGTCGCGTGGTGCTGTTTCGTGAGACGGCGACGATCGGGTTCGGGCGACATGTGCATATACCGTGCAGCCAGGCTGTCCATAATCTTGTTCTCTTCGAGCGTTCCGGACGATTCTGGGTTCGTCCGCAGCGTAATGGTCGGATTGATTCTGAAGCGTTGCCCGTGGAGATCGGGAAGCAAATGGAAATGCTTAACGTGAGCTTTTGTCTGCAACCGTGGAAACCGGCTGATTTGGCCAAGACATTTACGTAAGGAACGTGACGGTGGCATACACTTACAAACATGGCGATCGGCCTCTTGAAGGCTATACGATTCAGCGTGGGATTGGTCGCGGCGGATTCGGCGAGGTTTACTACGCGATCAGCGACGGTGGTCGCGAGGTGGCGTTGAAGTACCTCCGCGAGAATCCAGATATAGAACTGCGCGGCGTGACGCATTGCATGAATCTCAAGAGTCCGTACCTCGTTTCCATCTTCGACGTGAAGAAGAATGCCGAGGGTGAATATTTTATTATTATGGAGCATGTGGCTGGTCCGTCGTTGCGAGAATTGCTCGTCGCAGAATCCAATGGTTTCGGCGTCGAAAAAACCGCTTTCTTCTTCCGCGAAATTGCAAGAGGACTTGCCTATCTTCACGAGTGTGGCATTGTCCATCGCGACCTGAAGCCCGCGAATATCTTCTATGAAAATGGGCACGTTAAGATCGGTGACTATGGGTTGAGCAAGTTTATCTCCGTGTCGCGTCACAGCGCTCAGACCGCCAGCATTGGTACGGTTCACTATATGGCTCCTGAGGTTGGGAGTGGGAATTATCAGCGTGGGATCGATATTTATGCACTCGGCGTGATGCTGTATGAAATGCTGCTGGGCAAGGTTCCGTTTGAAGGTTCGACGCTGGGTGAGGTGTTGATGAAGCACTTGACCGATCAGCCGGAGGTGAAGAATCTACCGGAACCGTTTGGTCATATCATCACCCGGGCGCTCGAGAAGGATCCCAACGACCGGTATCAAAACGTCAACGAGATGATCGACGATATGCTGGAGGTTGGTTCTGTCCGGGACAGTCTTGCTGGTTTTAACACCAATACGATCACCTATGTGCCCAAGCGTGATGCCGGCGGTATTCAGACGCCCGTCCCGTCGCCCAATCCGCCCCCAAGGGTTCCTCGGCGGCCTATGGACCTTGGCGGTCTCGACGTTCATCCCGGTCCTGCGGGCTGGCCTAAACCCGGCGATATGCCCAATAAACTTGAGCAGCGTTTCAACCGCGTCAGTCGAAAAGTCGCGCGAAAAATGGAAAAACTCTGCGGTTCACCCGTGATCGCCACGTCTGACTTGTCCGGTGTTGAAGAAGATGGCGTCAAAAGTTCCGGCGCCCTGCAGAGAGCGGTCCTGGCTGTCATAACCGTCGTTGGTATGGCGGTTGGTGTCGGGCTTCTCACTGGTGCGATGTCTGGGGACCCTGCAATCGGGGGCAGCATCGGTATGTACATCGTGGCGATGACGATCGTTATCAGCCTCAGTACCCGTATGATCCGCTGGCTGGGTGTGACCGCTCAGCCGGGGTGGGTTCAGAGTGTCATTACCCTGGCATGCGCTGCTCCACCTCTAGCAGTGGCCAACGCTCCTGTCTTTGTGAATTTTGACGATCAGGGTTTCGCGACGTATTTCGGTCTCCTGGCAGTTGTTCTCTTTACCAACTGGCATGAACGCGTTTTGGCTGGCCGTCGCGGTCAGATCAGTTTCGGTGCGGCGTTTTCGGCGGGACTTTTTGGGCTTGTCACCTGTGCTATTGGGTATGCTATTTTCGACGGTTACCGGGACGAAATTCTTCTCATCGGACCAGCGGCTGCGGCTGCGGTCTCTGTCGTGATCCAGGCGCTGGCGTGGTTCTCCCCGCATCGCATCGCTTCGCCGGCGGAATCGGACCCGTCATCACCATCTACTGCGCCCCCGCCACCACCGCACGATGGTGAGTCACCGAAGAATTATGCCCGTCGCATGGAAGCGTCCGGATATTCGCCCGCAGAATCTGCCTATGTATTACCACAGCAGGCGAGCCTGGTTCCGACGCGTTCCATTGTCGCCCGAGCATTCTGGACGCTGGCGTCGATCGCGTTTCTATTCGGTTCGTTGACCTGTGTCGTCATCGTTTCTGTTGTCAGGAACATTCATCGCGAAGACGCATTGGGACTGATTGCCGGGGCGATCGTCTGTTTCGCCTTGCTGATATTCAGTCTACAAAAGATTACAATCAACAAACGGGTAGGATTTTGGCGTGAAACTGTATGCCCGTTCCTGCTCTCCCTTACCATGATTGGTTTTGGGACTTGTATCGCAGCGATTGCTACGAATGTCGTTTGTCACGATGAAGAACTTGCCCTTGCGATCCTGGGTATTATCTCAACCACGACCGCCTTTTTCGTATTGCTCTTCCTTCGCCTTCGCCGCCCTCGTCCCAGTGGCCACCGGGGCCGGAGTGCTTTCATCCGCAGTGAGGACCATGACGGGATCGCTGATACCCGCGTTTCCACTGGTGAAGCGAATGGGTAGGTGGTACGGCGTAGCCGTATTTGTGGAATTCGCCTATAATGACCCCCTGCTGAACACTTTCTGTTACTGTTAAATGCGGCGCGTTTCATGGTCAGGGTTATCCCGACGATACCGAAAGCAATCGCACCGATCGCACTATGGAAGCTGCAACATGGATGCTCCCAACGCTGACCAGTTCCTGATCGACCAGGTCCGCGATGGCGATCAGAACGCGTGGCGGCAACTCATCGACCGATACGAAGGACGACTCGTTGCCTTCGCCCGCACGCGCGCCAGAGGTCTGGCTGATGCGGAGGATCTTGTGCAGGAGACCTTCGTCGGACTGCTGCAGTCGCTTTCGAGGTTCGACAATCGCCGATCCCTGGAAACGTATCTCTTCACGATCCTTCGCTATAAAATCGTCGATCAGCTCCGCGCTCGGAAGATGACCACCGTGCATGCTCCGGAGGAATCCGCAGACTGGTGGGATCATGTCATGCCGCTCGATTCTGAGACGCCGAGCGATATTCTGGCGGATCGGGAAACACGCGACGATTTCGAGAACAGGCTTGCTGAACTGCTCCGTCGCCTCATTCACGATCTGCGCGATCGGGAAGCCTTCGACGACCTCAGCGTGATCGAGCTCGTGTTTTTTAAGGGGATGAGAAATCTCGACGTTGGAAACCTGTTCGACATCGATCAGAAAGCTGTGGCTGGTATCAAATTTCGCGCGATCCAGAAGCTTCAGAAATATCTGGCGGAATCTGATGATCCTGAGAAAAAGCTCACCGAGACTGAGGCAGACGTGACGGTGGCGCGTGTCTGGCGCGAGAAACGCCTCACCTGCCTCAAGCGGAGCACGCTTGGTTCACATCTTCTCGGTGTACTGGAAGACCCCTGGAACCGCTACACCCAGTTCCATCTCGACGTTGTCTCATGCCCAATGTGTCTGGCCAATCTTTCCGACCTCGAAGTCACGGAATCCGAGCAGGGCAGACAGCTTAGCGAATCCATCTTCGCCTCGAGCATCGGGTTCCTTTCCCGGGCATCCAACCCCGGATCCTGATCGCTCGGCTAACTCTATTCCGAGCCGTGACCGTAAGGGAGCGGACCCACTGAAAAAACCGCTCCCTTCAGATCTCCCCCATTGGTCGCCTTCAGGGTCACGGCACGGGAAAAAAAGTGGCGGCAATTCGGATCACACCATTAGTTCACGACTTCGACGCGCGATTTTCCGACGATGAGCAGTTCAAAAAGGGACTCCACATCTTCATTGTGCAGGCGAATGCAGCCCATCGAGGCGTTTTGACCGATGCTGTTGGGTTCGTTCGTACCGTGGATTCCGTATCGAAGCTGGCCGACAGCGTCGCCTTCGACGCCCTCAAGCCCGATCCAGCGTTCGCCGAGGGGGTTTTCCGGGTCGTCCGAGGATACGATCTGCCCGCCACGAGGAGGGTAGTATGTGGGGTTTTTGAGCTTGTTTTTGACGCGCCAGAGACCCGTCGGCGTGCTGTCGTCTTCACCGAGGCCGACCTTGTAGTGATCCACGAAGGTGTTTCCGAGGAATATGTCGATCGTGTGCGTACTCTTGGAAACGCGGACGTGGAAGGGGCCGTTGAGCACCTTGATCCGCCGACCCGCCTGGATGAGGTTCATGTTGGCGATGCCATTGACGCGGGCGAGGAGGTCAGCCGTCACGGAATGAGCTTTGGCGATTTTCTGAAGGCTGTCGCCGGGTCTGATCGTGTAGTAGAAGGCCAGCGGGTCGCCATCGATCGCTTTTCCCGAGAAAATCGTGTCGCGACCAAGTTTTCGCAGTTCGGTTCGGGCGAGGAGCGTGTCCTGCGGGGTGAGTCCGGCGTTCAGGGCTTCGGAAAAATGTGCTCTGGCGAGGGCGAGATCGCCGCCGGAGAGGTCCTGCCTAGCGGATGAGAGCAGGGCAGCCGCCTGGTTACTGTCGATATGTTGCGATTCAGGCGTGGCAGAGGCGTTTACAAACGGGTCAGCCGCTCGCTCGGGAACGTCGCGGAACGGACCGCCATCGAGCGGACCGTTCTCCGGGCGATCGGAGGTGAGCGGAGGTGCGACAAGCTGCTCGATGCCCGTCGGTCCCTCGTTATTGAACCAGAAATCGTACCCAAACCACGCTCCGACGCTAAAAACTGCGATCGTCATGACCGGGGCAATGCGACTCTTTTTTCTGCGACGACGTCTGGCCAAGGTATGCTCCTCCCACTGTGCGAACCGCGCCTCGCGGGCGATCCGATGCGTTGCGCTCTACGCGTTGAAAACCTGTCCTGTATGTACAACAACCGCTGCCGGGGACAAGGATAATCGCAATCGCGTTCATGGCAAGAATCTTTTCAGGAGTAGCATGTACGATTTGGTGTGATGGGTGAGTAGGGCATGCTATAGCCTGCAAGACCACTACTCTCGCAAACGTCTTAAACCCTTGCCTGAAACCCTCTCAAGATCTGCCAAAATGGATGATTGGTTCATGCGAAAAGAGTATCTTTCCTAGCGTAACTGTCCATGTCCACATGCTCGCCTGACATTATATGGTCGTGAATCGCTTGTCGATCGGCGACGGTGGTGGTTTCCGGGACAAATCTGAACGCGGATGCAGCCACATAGTCGCGGAATTTTTCAAACGTAATCCAACGCCGTCCTTCGAGTTCAGCAACATAACCAGCTGTGTTAGAGCCAGCGAAAATATCTATCACCAAGTCATCAGGGTCTGTTAGTAAACGGATAAAAAACTCAGGAAGCCTTGCAGGAAAACGCGCGGGGTGACCCTTAACCCCCACCGCTTTACAGCCATCCAGATAACGACCGTTCGATTCCGAATTCGGTATGCTCAGTAGATTGGAGGGTATGGCTCCCGCGTTCCTCTTTCCGAATCCTTTGCTGATATCGTGCCCCGAAGGTCGTTTTTTCGGTTTGTAGAATCCATTAGGATTCTCCAGAAGCTTCTTCATCCGGTCGCTATACTCTGTCAAGACGTTTGTAACATCTGCCTTCGGCCATTCGGTTTTGCTGAACCACCAAACCGTGTTGACTGAATCCTTTGCTCGAAGTTTTCTCTTGTTGACCCACTCGATAGGGCTTGGCAGCTTGCTAGGATTGAACCAGTAGAAGTCTTCGGCTAGGAAAAAACCCAGATCATCGCAAAAACGAATGAGTACACGAAAGTTGTATAGACTTCGAGCCGGAACGCCTTTACGATAAGCTCCTCCAAGGTCCAGTACAAAGCTGCCGTCGTCTCGCAGCTTCGTAAAGATCAATTTTCCAAATTCGGCTAGCCAATCGACATAATCCGCTTGCTCACAATTGCCGTATTCCTTCTTTCGTTGAAGGGCAAACGGCGGACTAGTGATAAAGAGGTTAACGCTCTGGTCTGGAAGCTCTGAGAGCAGGTCCAATGCGTCACCGCAATACGCATCGCCAAGCGGCGTCGAGTACACAGGCGGGGTTTTCAAGAGTTGTACCTCCATGCAGTCTTTCCCATCTCAAGACACAATCGGCATGTGACTTATAGTCTGTAGACTTATTTGCGTCAATCACGAAAGTCCCCCCGTGGCAAAAACACCGAGAATATCCGCGCGAACCATTTTTGCAGAAAACCTCCAAAGGGCAAGGCTGTCTATGGATCTGTCTCAGGAGAAACTCGCTGACCTCGCAGGGCTTCACCGAACCTATGTGAGTTCCGTTGAAAGAAAGAGGCGAAACATCTCCATCGACAACATGGAGAGGCTTGCAGAAGCCCTCGGTTTGCAGGTGGCAGACTTATTGCAGAGATCGTGCGAATGAAACCGCATGCCGACAAAGTGATACTTGAGAAGCTCTTTCCCTCAATACGCAAACTTCAGGAGCTTGCCAGCAAGCATGGAATCCACGACATCTTCCAAGACAACGGCGGCAAGATACTACAGGTGCTATTGCAGACCGGCTTGGCTGTTTTGCCTGGACGAGAGGGCAACGATGCGGTTGACAAAGATGGCAATGAGTATGAACTGAAATCCGTCAACATAGACCTGACCAAGAGCTTCTCGACTCATCATCACATGAATCCCACCATAATAGCAAAGTACCGTAAAGTTGATTGGGTTTTTGCTGTCTACTCTGGTATTGAACTGCACGCTATCTATCGCCTATCGCAAACAGACTTGGAATTTTACTATTCCAAATGGGAGAAAAAATGGATCGACGATGGCGAGAAAGACATAAACAACCCCAAAATTCCGTTGAAATTTGTGATGTCCCACGGTGTTACGATTTATCTGAAAGATGGTGAAGGATCTTAATGACGCCTGTTAGCCCTATCAGTTAATTCATCCAAAAGTGTTGGAGGTCCGTTTCGCATTTTACGCGCGGAGGGATTTTAGCTTTTCTAGGTAATCCGTCATCTTTATTTCCGCGCCGCGATTCGTCGGATTGTAATACGTCTTGTCCACGCCGAGGTATTCCTGATCGACGTAGCCCTGCTCGTGGTTGTGTGGATATTTGTAGGATTGACCATGCTCAAGCTTGGATGCACCGGGGTAGTGGGCGTCGCGGAGATGCTTCGGAACGGGGATCGTTGCCTGCTCGCGGACATCCTTGCGAGCACGTCCGATCGCGACGGTGGCTGAGTTGGATTTCTCCGCACACGCCAGATAAATGGCAGCCTGGGCGAGCGGCAACTGGCATTCGGGCAAACCAATAAAATTCGTAGCATCCGCAGCAGCCTGAGCGAGAATGAGTCCCATCGGGTCAGCATTGCCGATATCCTCGGCGGCTGCGATGACGAGGCGTCGCGCGATGAATCGGGGATCCTCGCCAGCCTCCAGCATCGACGCTAGCCAATAAACAGTCGCATCAGGGTCACTACCGCGAATACTCTTAATGAACGCGCTGATCGTGTCGTAATGCTCATCGCCGGTCCCATCGTATTTGACGACCTTCCTCTGGACGGATTCCTCTGCCGTATGCAGGTCGATGTGGATCGTTTCACCCGGTTTATGTGTGTCTGACTGACTCAAAACGGCGATTTCTAGGGCTGTCAGCGCTCGACGCGCATCCCCATCCGCCATCGTCGCGATGTGGTGAATCGCATCATCGTCCATTTTGACCGAAAGGTGTCCCAGACCGCGATTTTCAGTGCTCAACGCCCGATTGAGGAGGCTGACGATGTGATCGAGCGTGAGCGGTTCAAAGCGGAACATCTGACTACGGGACAGCAGGGGCGTATTCACGGCGAAAAACGGGTTCTCAGTCGTGGCAGCTAACAAAATGACGAGTCCGTTTTCGACGTCGTCGAGCAGCACGTCCTGCTGGGACCGGCTGAATCTGTGAAGCTCGTCTACGAAAAGTACAGTGCGAGTTTCCGCTGTTTCGAGCCGTTCACGGGCTTCCTTGAGGATGACGCGGATTTCCTTGACGCCGACAGCGGCTGCGTTGACCGGAACGAAGTGGGCGGATGTTTCGCGTGCGATGATGTGTGCGAGAGTGGTTTTTCCGGTTCCAGGCGGTCCATGGAAGACGGCGCTGGCGAGTCTGTCTGCCTGGAGCATTCTCCTGAGTAGTTTGCCCTCGCCCAGAAAATGCTCCTGCCCCAGAAATTCGCCCAGATTCTGTGGTCGCATTCGGACCGCCAGTGGGGCTGCACTTTCGCGGTTTTTCTTTCGCATGTCTTGAAACAGGTCCATTTTGCGACTCCGAATTGCTATAATCTTAATGGCGACAGGTGTTTACGGAAAGTGTGGTCGTGGAGTCGTGAATTTTTGCGAACGAGCGGCAGCTTTTGCGCGTACGGGAAGATATTGGCGACGGTATTGGTCAAAGAATCCGTGCTGGCCCGTTGAGGTTGGCGTCGTCCGGGCCGATAATATGTGGTAGCTGTGCTTGTCGTCATTATGTTGAGGATCGTTCGGGAGAATTCCGTATGTGTGGTATTGTAGGATATGTAGGGAGCCGCGAGGCATTGCCGATTCTGGTCGAAGGGCTGAAGCGGATGGAGTATCGCGGGTACGATTCTTCGGGCGTTGCGATGCTGGGCGACGGTGGTATCGCTGTGACGAAGTCGGCAGGTCGGATTTCGGTACTGGAGCAGTGTCTCGATTTCGACGGGACCAACGAGACGACCGGGATTGCGCATACGCGCTGGGCGACGCATGGTGCTCCCAACGATACGAATGCGCACCCGCATTGCAGTGCGGATGGTCGCATCGCCATTGTGCATAATGGGATCATTGAAAACTACGATTCGCTTCGCACTTATCTCAGGAACAATGGTGTCGAATGCAAGTCAGAGACAGATACTGAGGTATTGGCGAATCTCATCGGGTTTTTGTACAAGGATGATCTTGAGAAGGCAGTCAAGCTTGCGTTGCGAGAGTCGCGTGGGACGTACGGGATCGCGGTGGTCTGTACGGACGAGCCAGGCGTGATTGTGGCTGCCAAGAAGGGCAGTCCGTTGATCATTGGTATTGGCACGGATGAGTACATCGTTGCGTCGGATCAGTCTGCGATTTTGTCGCATACGAAGCAGGTGGTCTATCTCGAAGATGATGAGATTGTGCGCGTATCGAAAGATGGCTTTCGGACGACGACGCTGGAAGATATTCCGGTCACCAAGGACGTTGAGGAAATTGAGTGGACGCTCGATCAGATCGAGCTTGGCGGGTTTGAGCATTACATGCTCAAGGAGATCACCGAGCAGCCGGATGCACTGCGCGATTGTCTGCGTGGTCGCATTGATTCGCGCGAGGGTGTTGTGCATCTGGGCGGGATCGTGGACATCTCGCGTGAGTTGACTCGGGCGAAGCGTCTGGTGATGACTGCCTGCGGTACTGCGTGGCATGCTGCATTGGTGGGCGAATATCTCTTTGAAGATCTGGCGCGCATTCCGACTGAGATTGAATATGCGAGTGAGTTTCGCTATCGCAATCCGATCATCGAAGATGGGACAGCCGTCATTGCGATTTCGCAGAGTGGTGAGACAGCCGATACTTTGGCAGCGTTGACAGAGGCGAAGCAGCGCGGAGCGCTTGCGATTGGCGTTGTGAATGTTGTGGGTTCTTCGATTGCGCGATTGACGGACGCAGGTGTATTTTTGCATGTCGGGCCTGAGATCGGTGTCGCCAGTACGAAAGCGTTTTCCGGCCAGGTGGCTGTGCTGGCAATGCTTGCGTGTTACCTTGGTCGTCGTCGTCATATGTCTCAGCAGCACGCCATTGAATTTCTCGAAGCATTGGAGCGCATTCCTGAGCAGATCGCTACGGTCCTGGAGCAGAATGACGCGTGTCGAGCAGTGGCTGAGGCGCATGTGGAGCGGGACAACTGGTTGTATCTTGGTCGCGGGTATCACTATCCGGTGGCCATTGAGGGCGCACTCAAGCTCAAGGAGATCAGCTACATTCATGCGGAGGGGTTGCCAGCGGCTGAGATGAAGCACGGTCCGATTGCGTTGATTACGGATCAGATGCCAGTGGTGTTTATAGCTCCGCAAGGTACGCAGTATGACAAGATTATTGGCAACATCGAAGAAGTGCGCTCTCGTGGTGGTCGCATCATTGCCATAGCGACAGAGGGCGACACATACATCGAACGGTTGGCTGAGTCGGTGATTTATATTCCACATACGCTTGAACCACTTCAGCCATTGCTCTCGGTGGTTCCATTGCAATTGATTGCCTATCACGCGGCAGTGTTGCGCGGATGCAACGTGGACAAGCCCAGAAACCTGGCAAAAAGTGTCACCGTTGAATAAAAACGGCGGTATAGGGGGCGCACCGGGCGAGAACAACAGTCCGAGAACAACAGTCACCGGGTATGACGGAATGTTGGTGGAAGTCCTTATCCAGTAGCGCCATATTGCCCGGTAGTCTACCGCTTACTAAGGTACATACCTACTGGACACTGGGGTCGATAGCAACATAATTAGAGTGGTGGATCGGGGTGGAATGCACTGACATACTGGTTTGAGACTCTTCTATGAGGTGGCTTGGGCGGCCACTCGCCCAACCTGTGCGCGGATGCTTGAAAAAATAACAATTATAGTGGGCGAGCGTCGTCCGATTTTCCGGCGTGCTGTGATTTTCATGCTCGACCAGCAGGCAGACATGCAGGTTGTTGCTGAGGTGTTCGATTCAGCGCATACAAGAGAGGTGCTTGAGGCAGTGCCAGCCAGTGTCGCTCTGATATCGGCAGAGCTGCTCAGACGAGCACCGGGTGATCGAATCCTGGGTGATCGATTCGCAGGCGTACGATTAACGGGTGAACGGGGTGGGGCGACTGGTCAATCTCCGATCATTGCATTCGATTCAAAATGCTCCGATGCATTCATCGCGGAAGCACTGGCTGAGGGCATACGCGGGATCCTTCTTGAGTCCGATGGATTCGCAGATCTCTGTACAGCCATCAGGCGCGTACACAGGGGCGAAACGTATTACTCACGGCGGGTTCGGGAGCGGTTGGTGCATCTCGATCGGCGATCTGAATTTCCCCAGAAGCTGGCGAGTCGCCTGCAGACCCTGACACGTCGCGAGCGGGAAGTATTGGAGTTGACAGCAAAAGGGCATGCCATCAAGCAGATCGCGCCAATTCTGGGCGTGAGTTATAAAACGATCGACGCACATCGCACCAACCTTATGAACAAACTGGATATTCACGACCGCGTCGAGCTGACGCTGTATGCGATCCGCGAAGGTCTGGTGGATCACATGTAAGGGCAGTATGGCCGCCAGGCAGGGCGAGAATGGTGACCGGATGGTTGTCGAACGGTGATCAGAAGGTTGCCAGGGGCGGTGTGGCAGTGAAGTGTGTGCGTATCAGTGTTTCTGAAAGATGTGTTCGCATGCAACACATCGCAACGTATCATCCTTCTCATAGGTCTGAACAAGGCGATTCCTGCAGGTCTTGGAGGGGCATCGCAGGGCGCGATACCCGGACAGCTTGTCGCAGAACGGGCATTCCACGGGGAACCTGTCGAACGAAAAATTTCGCTCAATGACGAAGTGTTTCCCGCAGGAGGGGGACGAGCATATGGCGTCGAAGAGCGCGGTCGTAGCCGCCGGTCGAGCGTCCGCAGGTAGCGGCGGCTGAAATGCAGTGACCGCACACCGAACCGTGAGGATCAGCATGATGGCAGCCACCGCGTACACCGTGTAGCGAATGGTGAGCGTCTCCCAGATGAGCGCGGGTTCCTCGCGGACGGCTGCAAGCCACTCCCGAAACAAAATCTGTCCGCTCTCCATGCGGAGCTTTGCGCCCTCGCGGTATTCGTTCCAGAGGTCTCGTTGGGGGGCTGGCATATTCAGTCCTTCATCGATTGGGCTACTTGCCTGCGGGTGATTATAGCCTCAAATCTCAGAAAGTGTCGTGCAGATTCGTTTTGGTACGCCACCGTCAGCCGCCGGAAGGGACGCATGCACAGCATCCTCCCTCAGAATGCAAATCGTATCCCAGCCAAGCAGGTTGGGCGCCACGAAATCCTTGGATAGATTGTCACCGATGTATACACAGTCCTCCGGCGATGCGTCGAGCCGTTTCGCCATCTCTTCAAATGCCCGCGGATGCGGTTTCCAGAATTCACGCCCGAAGTCGTCCGTGACGATGATCTCGTCCACCCGGTCATGCAAACGCAGGGCATCGACTTTTGCGTGCTGGGTCACCGCATAACCGTCAGTGATGATCCCAAGCTTGCAATGGGTACGCAACCGCGTCAGAACAGCCTCAGCATCGGAATGCAGGGTAATGCAGGGCGTGTGCGTGCGAAAGGCGAGGATCATCTCCTCAACGAGTTCCGCGTCATTGCATACGCCAAGTTCTTCCAGAATCGCATTGAATACGCGATTCCGGTGTTCAGAATCGAACAGCGCTTTCATCCGAAGTGCCACTGCCTGGCATTCACCAAGTTGCGACTCGAATGCACTTGCGACTGCCTCAAATCCGCTGAATGCGTACGCCCGCTCCGGGTAAAGCGTGTCGTCCAGATCGAACACATACACGCGCATGGTCAGGGAGCAATTTTCTTGTTGAGTGGTATAAACACGGATTCATCGTATCGGAGCATGGCCAGATTGTGCTCGAACGCTGTCGGCTTGATCTCCACTTTGCGTCCCAGATGCTCAGCCATCAGCCAGAGCGGAAAGTTCGCACCCGCCCGGATGCCGAGCGGAGCACCGCCACCGAAACGAGGATTGATCTCCAGGACGCGGATGTTTCGATCGGGCGTGACAATGCACTGTACCGTGACGACGCCGCGACACGCTCCCAGCATCTCCACGACACGGCGTCCGATAGCCATGATCGGGCGATTGTTCACAACCACCGCTTTCGATACCTCGCCCGCTCGCACTTCGAGACGTTTTCTCGGCACCACGCATCGGGGGCGTCCGTCGAACCCGGTATACACATCGAGGGTGTGTTCGACGCCCTCGACAAATTCCTGCACGATCGGGCTTGGGACCTGCCTGGCGAGAACCTTCAGCGTATCAAGATCGTCGATCTTGAAATTTCCCTGTCCAGCACTCCCCTCACGGGGTTTCATGAAGTAGGGAAAACGATGGCGGCGTTTTTTCAGCACCTGCTCAAGGGTCCAGGTCAACGGCGTATCGATGCCGGCGTTTTTCAGAGTTTTGTAAGTCAGCAGCTTGTCCTGGCAGGTTTCGATCACCTTTTCCGACGAAATGACAACCCGTGTTCCAAAGGCTTCAAATTCCGGGGCAGTACGGCTGAGGGCGAGCAGTTCGGAGTCGATCAGCGGGATGACCATGTCGATGTCGTGCAATTTGGCGATTTGCAGCAGCACTTTATTGTGTTTCGGGTCGGACAGGGGTGGAACGATATGTCCCGTATCGACGTGGTGCATCGCGGGTGCGAGACCGGACAAATCCGCGCCATGGATGGTGAGATGGATGTTCAACTCACTGGCAGCGGCGCGGAAGGAATCCACCAGTTCGACACGTCGTCCGACACAGGTAAAAAGCACGCTCAGACGCGGTTTACGCCCGCGTTTCGTTATTGACACGGTTGTGGACTGCTTGGCCATGGAAAGTCCCGATAAAAGCAAGTGCAAGGGCGCCATTCATGTGAAAAATCGCTGAACGCGGACAAATCCACAATCAGGCAAGGTAGTGACTATATCGGCATGGATGGGTTGCATCTACCGTTGAGGGATTGGCATGCAGGGCAAACGAGGACTATGCTCTACCCAATGAAGGCGACCATCATCAGCATCGGGACGGAATTGACCGTTGGTTTGACCGTGGATACGAACGCAGCCTGGCTGTCTGCGCAGGCGTCTTCCATGGGCATCCAGGTCGTGCGACACCTCACAGTGCCCGATAATCAGGCACTGGTGACCCAGGCCATCCTCGACGGAGCAAGCGGCGTGGATGTTCTGTTGGTCACGGGCGGGCTTGGGCCGACCCCGGACGACCTCACCCGGGAGGCGTTTGCAGAAGCACTCGGTGAGGCGTTGGTCCTCGATGCCGATTCATTGCAGAACATACGTTCGATTTTCGAAAAGCGCCAAATTCAAATGCCACCCTCCAACGAGCGACAGGCGATGCGCCCATTGCGTTCGACGTCGCTTGAAAACACCGTAGGAACAGCCCCAGGGGTTCGTGGCGTGCTTAAAACCGCTGATGGCGAAGAAACCGTGGTATTT
>JAJRYY010000147.1 GCA_024275565.1 Planctomycetota bacterium | reverse complement strand
TCGGGTGCATGCCTCTTCCTTGAGGAAGCAAACTGCCTCCCCATTCCAGATGCACAGTGGGCAGGATTCGGTACGACCTGCGACGACCTTGATGGTGACGGCGTCGCCGACGACTGCGAAGTCCTCATCGGCGTTCCCACCGTGTCAGAATGGGGCCTGGTCATGCTCACCATGCTCCTCATCATCGGCGGAACCACAGTCTTCGGACGCCGCCAAACCGCCCACGCATAGCGAGGGGGACGTCTACAATCTGTGGATAAGATCACGAGGACGCGGCGACGAGTTCGTCGTACTTTGCAAGAATCAACTCGCTGGTACGGAACGTCCCGGTTTCCGATTCGTCGCGACGTCGTGTCCCGGTAAAGGTCGAGAGAATGTACTCTGCCTCATCCCGTTTGATACCGTAGAGCAGAAAATAGGCGGCATCCAGGTCAGCCATGATCTCGACCCGCTCTGGTTGCTTCCATTTGCGGACACCCTGCTTGAACCCGGCTGCTTCCGCCAGCGGAAGCATGTCATTGGCTGTACAGGTAAGTTTCAGCACACGGTCCGATATCCACGATTCAAGCGTTTTTCGCTTGTTCCACGGGCAACGGTCAGCGTAAACGTCCGGTGCGAGCATTGGAAACTGCTCAATCAAAAAGAAATTCAAATTTACATTTCCGATCTTTCGTCGTGCGACAAAGTCTAGGACGAAGGCGTTTAGGTTCGCCAGGAGGCATGACTCGAGTTTTGTAGACACG
The DNA here is from genome assembly GCA_024275565.1 of Planctomycetota bacterium. Lineage (GTDB taxonomy): Bacteria > Planctomycetota > Phycisphaerae > UBA1845 > UBA1845 > JAJRYY01. The sequence goes on along the minus strand of JAJRYY010000147.1, from coordinate 37,821 downwards.
TCCGACCCGGTTAGCATAAGCGGAGCTGAGTTGACAACTCCCGTTCTCGGAATGAATGCCGCGATCATAGTACGCTCATTCGTCGGACTGGTGACGTTCTTAAACGCCAGAAACGCGGTTGAGGCTTTCTCCTTGATCGCTGAGGATATCTCATTTGAACTAATCCACCATCGCGGGATCACTGAGAACTCAGGGTTCTGATGTTGCACTAGACTGCTCTTAACGGTTTGGGCTTGGCGGAACCAGTTGTCTTCCTCGATGACAACACCCGCCGCTCGATGGTCATATTTCTGAACCATTTTGGCTTCGTAGAGAGGATAGGTACGTCGCTTTTCCCTTACGCCACTGGTTGCCATCGAGCTTGAATTTCATTTTCCTGAGTTCGTCGCCCGTGCGGAATTTTTCCGCATCATTCGTCTGGTGGAACATCGTTATAAACTTCACGCCCCAGGGGTTCCCGCCAGCTTTCCGGTTCCGATCGATCAGAATCGGAATGCGGTTATAGATGGCACGCGTCAGATCGGCGTCCCGTCGGGAGCGGAAGATTGGACACGTTCGAGTGTTCGGGTTCATCAGCGCCATATCATCAGGCGTAAGGGCGATGTGGCGATCCTTCTCCAACAGGTCCTCCATCGTGTGGGCAAAGAAAACGAAGTCGGAGGCCGGGAACGATCGTTTTTCACCACCAAAGATCAGCGTACAGAATTTGAAGGACCGGTGCAAATCTGCAAAGATTCCCTTTCGATTCTCAAAGTCATGAAGGCTGCGGAGTCTGCGTTCATCCGTCATCGCATTGAAAAACGCCTGACACGATTTGTCGCTCGCGATACCCGATGGAATGAGCAGACCGACCATACCATTCGGCGATACCAACGTCCGAGCCAGTTCTGCAAACAGTGTGTAATGGTTGATATCACCCTTACCGGTGAGAGGATAGCGTCCCGAGTTTCGCGCATACGTCAAGACGCCATCCGCGTTGTGTTTGGCCTGCATATAACGGCTGTACAGATCGGGGTCATCGTGTTCCAACGCGGCAATCGCCTTTCTCCGCGAGGCCGCATTGACCGCTCCAGCGATCTTCGGTGCGGGGAATGCGAAGAACTCCCGTTCCTGCAGCTTGACACGTTCCCACGGTGGATTGCCGATGATACAGTCGAATCCGGACTGATCCCGATCAAACACTTCCGGAAAAGTGTCACGCCAATTCATGGCACGCTCGTGTACCTCGCCGTCGTCTACAAGACTGTTTCCGCAAACGATATTCCTGGAGAGGTCTGCCAGCGTTCGATTTCGCCTGGCTGAGCGAATCCACAAGGCAAGCTGCGATATCTCCACGGCCTCAAGCGAGACGTCAACGCCGTAGAGATTCTCAGCAAGAATGGTATTGGGATAGTCATCACGGAGCTTATCCGCCTCATCCCGACCTCCATGAATCTCAAGGTGGTCGGCAATTCGGATATAGAACTCCTCAATCGCTTCGTAGGCTGCTATGAGAAACGCTCCGCTACCACACGCAGGATCGCAAACCTTCAAGCTCCTGACCGCTTCGAGGCACGCGCGCCAGTAGGCGATTAAGTCCGCATCATTCTCCCTGGTATTACTCCCGTCGGGATCAACCTTGTACTCCAGCTTGAGCGCGTCGAAACGTTCCGTAACGAGTTGGCCGATGGTGGCAAGCGCAATATAACGGGTGAAATCCGGTGGAGTATAGTAGACTCCGAAGCGCTTGCGCTCAGCCGATTTCTTCATCGCTGTTGGGGTCGGTTCGTCCTCGTCCGTCACGAACAACCCGCCAACACGCATCTTTTCAAGCTCGGTGATCGATTTTTCGAACAGGTGACCGAGGACGTCTACGTTGACCTCATCCTTGAAATCATATTGGCCTACGCTCTGGAAGAAATCGGTCCACTCGTCATCCAGATCGAGGTCGTCCACCTCAGGATCATGCTTGAATAATCCGCCGTTGTACCCCTCTTGAACGCCGATAGAAGCATGTCCCCGATCGACAGCGGCGAACAGATTGACAAAATTTCGCCATTTCGGATTTCTCGCACGATCAAAGGGTGCGACATTCTTGTAGGCGCTTTCGATGACCTTCGATCGCAGCAAATCTCTGTCTTCGCAGAACGCGATAAAGATGATGCGGTCGAGCAACTTCTGAGCGATCCGGATCGCCTCGTCGAGTGGGTGCTTTTTGCGCTTGTGCAGGTGATAGATCAAGTCGTGTCGATTGCTTCGGTATTCCTCGTACAATTTGTCGCCAACGGTACGCTGCCGCTCCGCACTTTGTTCGAGAAGCATCTCAGCGATCGGCGGACGACCGAGTGTTGTGTCGAGGATTCCGCTGCGCTGAAACAGACAGTAGAATTGTCGAAAACGCGACAGCTCCTGCATCTCCTCAAGCGTGAATTCCTCATATGCAAGGGGTGTCCTGTCCCGATGATAAAGACGGGTCGTGACGAAATTGCTCAAAATGCCCCAGGGACAATCCGGTAGTGCGTTGAGGTAGTCCCAAAGCTGCTGGACCGGGGTACGCCCCTGTGATCGATCGCGGTCAAGGTCAACATACGCACCCTTGAGTTCGATCACCGCACGCGGAGAACCGTTCAGATCGCCTGGGAATGACCCAATTGCACCATCCGCATTCCCCACCCCCGGAATCGTGAATTCCCGTTCGATGTGATAATCCGTTGGGTTGTCCGGGTGCAACTTGTACCCAAGGGCTTGTCCGAATACATCGTTGAGAAATTCTGCATCCCGCGATGACTCTTTCCCCTTGAGATGACCACCCGATTCGAAATCGGCCCATTTTTTGACGATCTCATAAGCTCTGTCCTGCTCCGAACCTTCATGGATTTTCTTCTCACCCTCCTCTCGAAGCAGTCGGGGTAGAATCAGCGCCCGCCGCCGTCGCGAAGCTCCGCTAAACGCCATTTCCGGCGAGAAAAGATTAAGATGATGTTCTGAAGTTTGCTTGGACACGAACGCACCGAGAAGCTGAAACCAAAAGGACCGGGTCAGGCATCGTAACGACCACGCGCAAACATCGTCAAGCCTCAACCTATTGAGGAAACTGGTGTATGACAGCGTCAGCGAAGATATTCAACGCCCGAATTCATGCGAACTTGCCCACGTCAGCCTGGACGGATACAATCCCCCCCGCTTCGGGCAGTCAGGTAGCCGATGAGTCAGGTAGCCGATGAGTCCCTCACAGCTCATCAATCAGGCCGGATGTGAATTCGTTAGATTTTGGTGTGGCGACGAATGGCAAAGAAAAAGAAACTTCCCAAGCAGTTGGCCATTCTGGATGAGGATCTCTGCACAGGGTGCGACTCCTGTGTGACGGTCTGTCCGGTGGATTGCATTGATAAAATCGCCGATCCCGCCCATCCAGGTTACGCGATGGGCATCTGTACGATCGATCTGCCCGTCTGTATCGGGTGCAAGCTATGCGCCCAGGTCTGCCCATGGCATGTCATCACCATGGTCCCCTCAGAGCAGGTTCTCATGGTCCCGGAACTGGCAACAAGAATCCAGTAAATCTATACCTTAACCCCGTAGATCAGCCGGCCACGCCTGGTAGATGCATACTCAAGAGAGTCGATGCGTACTCAGGAGATATGCATGTTCAGGAGATGTGTACGGTCATGAGATGTGTACGCTCAAGGGATGATGTACATCAGGAAGTGACACACGCTCAGGAAGTCCTGCGATCAAGAAGTCCTGCCCCGGGCAATCACGTCTTTCTAAGGTCACTGCCTGAGATCACTGCAACCCAAAAAGATTACTGCAACCCAAAAAGATTACTGCAACCCAAAAAGATTACTGCAACCCAAAAAGATAACCGCAATCCAAAAGGACCACCGCGACCCAAAAAGTGGCCCCCCAGATAAACACCCAGCCGCCGGGCGAACCCGTCGGCAGGTGTTTTTCCTCGAAACAGAATGACGCCCAGGCAATACAATGACGCCCAGACAACTGACGCCCAGACCTCGACGTCTGCTCAAGGGCAATTCTTGTAGCTCGCGGCTTCTTTTCCCCAGCAATCCGGAAAGCTACCGATGTACGCGGTTTTAACAAGCTCGAATCAGCGAAAGTCGCATGACGCGCCAAATCGCCTCAACAACCACGTTCAACGAAGGTAGAAGATTTCCAATTTGGCGTCAATAGGTAAATTGGGTACTTTGAGTCGTAAATTTTACCTAAGCAATCCGCCAAATCGGTAAATATTGCCCATTTTGACCGGGTATATACGGTATTTGGCCTTGATGTCACGCAGTGGACCGATCGGCTGGCGGGCAGATCAGCGAGATCAGGACGACCAGCATTAAATTGACCCCAACGCACACCAGAAGTTTGACGGATTCAAAATGCGGAACAGCACCAGACAATGCCTCTGATCCGCCCATAAACCCCATCAACATCCCCCAGGATTGGACCAGCAGCGATCCGGTTCCCATCCCGACAATGACGCCAGCCCGCGATGTTCCATGCCAGAGGCAACCAAGGACGATCGCGGGACCAAGGCTCGCAGCCAGACCGCCCCAGGCATCGAGGATCCCCTTGAATACGTCCCCTTTCTCCCACGCCATCGCGACACCGCCGACACCAAGCCCCAATACCACCGCTCGCGACAACCAGACAGCAGTCCGCCCGCTTGGATGACCGCCAAAGAGCTTTTCATACCCATCACGGACCACGGCAGCCACCGCAACGATGATCTGAGAATCGACCGTACTCATCATGGCAGCCACAGCCGCGGACAGTATCAACCCAGCGAGGACCGGGGGGAGCAACTGCAGCGCGAGCAGGGGCATCGCGTGTTCGACGTCCTTACCCGTCAGTTCCTGGTCGAGAATCGCCCGTGCAGCAAGGCCCACGAACATCGATCCATAAAGCGCAAACAGCGACCAGACCACCGAAATCAGGGCGCTCTTTGGGATTTTATTTGGGTTTTCGATCGCCATGAAGCGGCTGACGATGTGTGGCTGACCAGGATAGCCAACGCCCCAGGTCAATCCAGCAAGGATCACCCCGAAAAACAGCGATGCACCAACCTTCCCCCCATCAACAGCAAGCAGCATATCGCTCGCCCCAGCCGCATGCAGCGCCTCCCACATCGCTCCGAATCCGCCAAGTTTCACAATGGCGATCACCGGAAGCGCAACCAGGGCTGACACCATGAGAATCGCCTGCACGAAATCGGTCCAGCACACCGCCATGAAACCGCCCATGGCTGTGTAACCCAGAATGACGACCATGCCGATGATGAGTCCCTGACGATAGTAGGTCCACGTCTCGGTCTCGCCCCATGGAACACGTCCGGCGAAGGCGGAGCTGAAGACCTTCCCAGCCGCGTCGAACTGCTGGGAAATATAGCTGGCGTAGAAAATGAGGATGGTCAGGACCGCCATCACACGAATGATCCGCGTGGTATCGTTGAATCGGGCTTCGAGGAAATCGGGGACGGTGAGCGCGTTGTACTTCTGCGAGTAGTGGCGCATGGCGGGAGCGAGCAGCATCCAGTTGAACATCACACCGAGCGTGCAGCCAATACACGTCCAAATCATGCTGAACCCGCTGACATAGGCAGCTGCGGGTAGTCCAACGAGCAGCCAACCACTGAAATCGCTCGCCTGTGCGCTGAAGGCAGCGACCCACGGACCAAGTCGGCGTCCTCCGAGCACGAAATCTCCGAGGTCTTTATTGAACCGGGAGCAATACAGCCCGATACCCGCCATCCCGAGCAGGTATGCAGCGAATACGATAGCGAGCGTCATGCGTGCGTATCCTTATCGCAGACGTCGCGATCCTTGACGCCTGAGTCCCAGACGTCCTTATCCCAGTTTTTCAGCGCGTGGATGAGAACAATGAGGAGCATGACCACAGGTGGACCCACGAGCAAGAACAGCGTGGACGCCGGCAACGTGGTTTGGAGCAGGCCTGCATCTTGGAGAAGGATCGTGCCTTGGAGGAGGCATGTGCTTTGGATCAAAGTCATATCGAAGCTCAGCTATGGTCTTGTCGCGTCATTGCGACCTCACCTGCCGCGATTATGAACCACCAGGACTGCGAGAGCAACTCCACAGTGTACTGTCTCACTCAGTTGGACTTTGATCCAATTCGTGCCTCTGAAGGCGACCATTGTAGCCCAGCCGTCCCCGGCTGGGACCGACTGTTCAACGCACGTCGAAAAACAATCTACCCTCCAAACACCCCCTGAAACCCCGCAAAATCAACAAGATCAACATCGCCATCACCATCCATATCCGCCCAGCGACACCCAGGCCCCGCGTCAACGCCGATCCCGCTGTTCCCAGCACACTTTTCAAAGTACCGCCAATCCCGAAGCCCAACCCCATCAGCACTATCGAAATCCCCGCTCCCATCCAAAGCAATATCCCCATAACGAATGTAATCCCACTTCGTGAGGGTTGGAAGATGCCACGATTGGCCAACCCAAACAATTCGAGCGTTTTGAGAGGGAAATGCACCCTCGGCTATTCCGTTCGAGACGAGCACCCCGTCAATGTACCATCTGAAAAGATTGATTGGTCCGTTCACGAGTTCGAGTCGAATAGTGTGCGATATATCAGGATCAACATCGATAAAGAGGATAGGAAGGTCCGTGTCGCGAAGAAGTTTAACTTGATCACGCGCAATCGTTCATGTGATAGCCAATTCCAAAAGAGTTCCAGGTCGCAAGTGCTGCAGGTGCTCCGCCGGGTATCTCGCTTCGATCTCCGCTTGTTTGAAGACGATATTCGAGAAAAAAGAAATCCACTCCGACGAACTCCGCAATCGAATTTCTGTACACATCCTGAGCACCTTCGTCCTCGCCCGGGCACGCACTCATATCGAGTTGCTGCACATAGATCCCATTCTCGATCCAGGTTACAGGTTCACAAAATTCCTGCACGAACCCCCAACCCCCCTCAACAGGAAAGGAGTCGCATTCCCATGTAAACACATCCCCGCGCGCGATCGCCGCCGAGACCAATACACATCCTGAGATCAGTGTTTTGCTTACCATGTCACGCCTGTCAATCCGTATCATCCCGGCACATCCTCCAGCCACCAGTATAGCAAACCGGACACATGCAATGGTACCCGAAAACGCCGGAATCCCAGCAGATGCGCAGGATCGGCGCTAAAATTTTTCCCCGGCAACCACTGGCCGGCATTGAACTTAGAAGAAAACGTACAAATTCCTAACAAAAAACTTGACTATCGCCCTGCCATGGTGTATATTAACTGTGAGTAGGAAACGCAGGCGGGCTTTCCACCCGTCTCGAAAGGGGGTGTTGCAGGATGCATGTCTTATCATTACTTTTCGTTTTGTCCGTTGCGAATCCTTAGCCCGGTTGCACGACGATGCAATCCCCGTTCCAATGGCCCGCAGATACAATCATGGCAAGAGCACCCTTCGATCCCAACCGAATCCGCGTCCCCCGAGAGGAGCAACGACTCATCAAAGAGACGAGTCTCCTTGACGACGCGACGCTGACCGTGACGCAGGTCACGCAGATGGTCAAGCGAGCCATCGAGCAGCACGTCCCAAAAACCGTCCACCTCGTCGGCGAAATCAGCAATTTCAAGCGTCACTCCAGCGGCCACCTCTACTTCGTCCTCAAGGACGAGCATTCCGAAATTGGCTGCGTCATGTGGAAAACTGTCGCGTCGAAGCTGAAATTCGACCCGTCCGACGGTCTGGAAGTGTTCGCTACGGGTGGTGTCGATGTCTTTGAGCGAAGCGGACGATACCAGCTCTACGTCCGCCGGATGGAGCCAAAAGGCGTCGGTGCGCTGGAGCTTGCATTTCGCCAGTTACGCGAAAAGCTGAAAAACGAAGGGCTTTTCGACCCGGCGCGTAAGAAACCCCTCCCCCGCGTCCCCAGCCGCATCGCCATCGTCACCAGTCCCACCGGGGCAGCCATCCGCGACATCATCAACACCATCGCCCGTCGATTCCCGAACATTGAACTCATGCTCTACCCAGTGGCCGTTCAGGGCGAACGCGCCACCAGCGAAATTTCAACCGCCATTCGAGATTTGAACGCAAACAACGCGCACCTCGGCGGAATCGACCTCATCATCGTAGGCCGTGGTGGCGGATCGCTCGAAGACCTGTGGGCCTTCAACGAGGAGCAGGTCGCCCGGGCGATTTTCGACAGCAGCATCCCCGTCATCAGCGCCGTCGGACACGAAGTCGACGTCTCCATCAGCGATCTGGTCGCCGACGTCCGGGCTGCCACCCCGACAGCCGCTGCAGAACTCGCGGTTCCGGTGCGTCACGAGCTGGAAGCTGGCCTGGAAAAAATCGCCAGGCAAATCCACCGACTCCTCTACCACCGGCTGGAAATCGCACGATCCTCACTTGAAGGCCTGCTCAATCGCCGCCCACATCAGGATCCGGAGCAGATCATCCGCCATCGCGAGGAATCGGTCGATCGGTGTGCGACGCAACTGGCGCACGGAATCTCCAATCAGCTCCACAAAGCAAATCGGACCTTGAACGAAGCTGAAGTGCTGCTTCAGCGCATCCGTCCCGACACCCTCATTTCGCGCCAGAAGCACAGTGTTTCAAACGTCGTCGATCGGTTAAGATGGGCGATGGCGGAGCGTTGTCGCCGGTCCGATCGGGCGTTATTGAGCGCTGAGCATCGTCTCGCGTCTGCGTCACCGCAGCACCGCATCGTGCGACTGGCAGACAGTGTGGAAAATCTTTCGGCCCGGCTGGAGGCAATGAGTCACAAAGCGACCCTTCGCCGCGGATTTTCCATCACCCGGACCCGACGCGGCAAGGAGGTGATCCGCTCCACCGATCAGGTCCGCGATGATGACGTACTCTTAACTGAAACGATCGACGGAACCCTGGAAAGTCGCGTCATCAACCGAACACAACTGGAGCTGTTTGAATAGCCATGCCGCAAAACGATCCCTCAGAGCAACCATTATCAGACCTGCCTTCGTCAGAGCATCTGCCTTCGTCAGCACATAAAGAGTCCTCGGGACAAAAGATGTCCGAAAAAGACCTGACGTTTGAGCAGGCATTCGAGCGACTTGAGAAGATCACCCAGGAGATCGAGCGCGGTGAAATCGGCCTGGAAGAATCGATCAACCGCTACGAGCAGGGGATGAAACTCGTCACGCGCTGTCGGAAGATTCTGGGCAAGGCAGAGCTGCGCATCCAGAAACTGGTCCCCAAATCCGATGCTGGTCTCGACTCAAAAAACACGCTCGATTCCAAGGGCACGCTTGAATCCAGGAACACGCTCGAATCCAAAGACGCTCCCGAATTGACTGATCCGTGAATCCCGTTTTTGAGACATCTGCATCTCGCTCAGACGATGGTTGGGGCGTCCTGTCGAACGTGGAGTGGATCACCCTTGCGGTCATCGCGATCGCTGCTTCCGCACTTCTGTTCCCACGCGTTATATGGGCACCCTGTCTTGACGATCCGGGAGAATTCCAACTTGCGGCTGCTGTTGGGGGGATCTGTCACCCCCCCGGACACGCTGGGATCGTCACGATTCACCGCCTTTTCTGCGTCATATCACCCACTGCACCGCACCTGACCGTCAGCGCGGTGAATGCGACATTCGCCATCGTGACGATCCTCATTCTGGCGGCTTTTATGCTCCGGACCGGAGCGCACCCGGTCGCCGCTATTTTTGCGTGTGGTGTCGTCTTCGCGGATGACTATTTCTGGCATGCTGCGGTGACGCCCGAAACGTACGCGACCTGCTTCATGCTGCTGATGCTCAGTTTATGGTCATTTCTTCATTGGCTTCACGCGCCGCGATTGCTGACTTTTGCGCTTGCGACGCTGCCGTTCATGTACCTGATCGCCAATCGCGGACATATGCTGACATTTGCGTTGCCGGTGGTAGTTGCGACTGCCATGTCGCCGCAGGCCCGTAGGGCACTGTTCAGCAAACCATTTGCCTATGTGGGTATTCTATGCAGCAGTGCGGTATTGGCTGCCCTGGTTTTGTGGGCGAGTTTGTGGTTCCGCGATGTCCCCGGATCGGCGTACAACTATTTGGTGCAATGTTACACGTCATTTCCCGACTTTCCGTCCGGGAATATCGCAGCCTCAGACAAGTGGCAGCGTATTCTCTGGCTGGTCACGGCGAGGCAGTTTGACTACATGTTTCACCCGACCTGGGACAGTGCTGTCTCGCAGGCCCAGTGGGTTGCCAGCGAGGTACACCTCGCTTACTGGCCTATCACGCTTGCTGCATTCGCCGTGTTCATGGTTGGTGTTATCTCGCTCTGGCGGACGCGTCGTATCGTTGCGGTGTTTGCACTGCTGATGATCCCCGCAGCCATCGTGCCGATGCTGCTGATTGGCGTTCGCAGCAATACGGCCATGATTCCGAATCTGATGTTTCCGCTTGCCTGGTTGCTTGCGATTGGTCTTACGCGTTTATGGATGTGGCGTGCTGCGGACTGGTGGCATGTCTGCTTGGCGCTGGTGATCATTTTTTGCGTCTGGTTTTCGACGCAACAGTCTTTGTTTCCCATCGAGAATCGCTATGACGCGCGTCCGCATATTGCCAGGATGAATCTTGAATCGCTCCCCCGGGATGCCATTCTGCTGACGAATTTTGATGCAGCCCCCCTTATTTACGCCCAGCAATTCTTCGGATTGCGAAGGGATCTTACGATTCTCCACGAGTCTGGCCGACTCAATCGCCCATTTGTCCTTGCGACGGACCGTCCTGTGACTGCCACGCGTGGTGTTCTGCCGGACGATCTGATGGCAGAACCCATCCGCGATACGCCGATCCGCAGAATTCGAGCCCGCAATCCTGCTGAATAACGAGTGACCCTGAGCATCATGTGTTGCGTCTGTGGGACGTGTCAGGATCAATATCGCGGGTCTCTGAATACATCATGGAAATCGCCCCGGAAAGACACCACTGTCAATGGTCGCAACATTGCCCTGGCAACATTGCGTGCCAATCAGGGTTTTCCTGATGGGGTTTCATTGCATTGGATAGCGACGCTGCTTGGAATTGCAATTCTTTTATTCATGTCACACTGAGTACATCTTACGGTATCAGTTCTCATGTAAGTTACTGTGTAATAATAGATTATGTGCATATTTTAATTACACATTACGCTTTTGGGTAGGGAGAATCCCCTAGTTTGAATTGGATCATAGTCGGGAATTTACTTGATTAGTTCAACTGATGCACTATTAGGTTCAGTCAGTGTGTCGCATAACCACCACAATCAATTCTGTCGATGGTGCAATGGTAACAAGTGGGAAACAGTACATGGGAGGTATTTTGTATGTTTGCGAATGCAGGTAGGCGTGTTCATGCCTGGACCGGTTCCTGGTGTGCAGTTGGGTTGTTGAGTCTGATGGTCATTCCGTCGGCTTGGGCGGCGGACCCCATCGTTGGGGCGTGCTGTCTTCCAGACGGGACGTGCGTGGAGACGAGTTGGGACGAGTGCGTTATTCAGTGTGGTTTTTTCGGTGGTCCTGGTACTGCGTGTGCTGGTCAGCTGTGTCCGATACCGCTCCCTGGTGCTTGCTGCCTTCCGGATGGTACCTGTGAGCAGACTGCTGGTCAGTGTGTTTGTCGTCAGTTGGGTGGTTCCTTCCAGGGGCCTACCGTTCCATGCGGTACCGCACTTTGTCCGGAACTGGGTGCCTGTTGCCTTCCGGACGGAACATGCGTAGAGGCGAATCGTGACGACTGCGATGCTGATTGCGGTTTTTTCGGTGGTTCTGGTACGGTGTGTGCGGATCAGTTGTGTCCGATACCGCTTCCCGGTGCTTGCTGTCTTCCGGATGGTACCTGTGAGCAGACTGCTGGTCAGTGTGTTTGTGAGCAGTTGGGTGGTACCTACCAGGGGCCTACCGTTCCATGCGGTATCGCGGCTTGTCCGGACCTGGGCGCTTGTTGCCTTCCGAACGGAACATGCGTTGAGATAGATCGTGACGACTGCGATGATCAGTGTGGTTTCTTCGGTGGTACAGGGACGGTGTGTGCTGGTCAGTTGTGTCCGATCCCGGTCCCCGGCGCCTGCTGTCTTCCCGATGGAACGTGTCAGCAGACGGCTGGTCAGTGTATTTGTGAGCAGTTGGGTGGAACCTTCCAGAATCTAGGTACTACATGCAGTTTCACAGTTTGCCCGCGTCCTGGTGCCTGTTGCCTTCCGGATGGGACCTGCGAGGACTTGCTGATCGAGGACTGCGTTGCTCAATGCGGTTCGTTTGAAGGTGATGGAACGACGTGCAGTACGCAGGAATTCTGCTGTATCGAGCTGGATCGCGCTTGCTGTTTGCCGGATGGTAGCTGCATCGAGACATCCGAGTGCGAATGCGAGCAGTTGGGTGGTGTTTCTCGTGGTCCGGGTTCGGCCTGCGAGGATGATGTTTGCCCGTCCATTGGTGCGTGCTGCCTTCCGGGCGGAACGTGTGAAGTTACCTCGCAGGGGAAATGTGCAGATCAGTGCGGTTTCTTCCAGGGCGAAGGGTCGGTCTGTGGTCCGTTCTGCATCCTGCCGGCTCGGCGTGCCTGTTGTCTTCCGGATGGAACGTGCATTGACACATTGGAGTGCAAGTGTGAGTTACTGGGTGGGTCGTTTAACAGCGCAGCCGGTTGCGCGACGACTACTTGCTTACCGCCGAGGGGTGCCTGTTGCATGTCCAATGGGACGTGTGTTGAAAATGTGACTCAGGAGAGTTGCGAAGCGGATTGTGGTTTGTATCGCGGTGATGGTAGCGCGTGCGATGGTCTGCTTTGCCCATTGCAGTTGCGACAGGCATGCTGTTTGCCAAATGGTACCTGCGCGAACAGGAGTCCATGCGTATGTCTGAATGCGGGCGGCGTTCCACAGGGACCTGGATCGAACTGCTTCTCCCTTCCGAATGTTTGCTCGATCATCGCCGATCCGGACGTTATTGAGTAAATCGTCTGACGGTTGGAATTGAGAGGTTTCGTTATTACTAACCTTTGACGCGGCGGGTGGGCTATCAGTCCTCCCGCCGCTTTTTTGTGTTCAAATGTAGACGTCTGGGGGTGGAAGCCTGCTTCCGGGGTCCGGATTTGTGTTCTTCCGGGCTTTCAGATCAGAGAAATATCCGCCTTGAACGTGGTTCCAAGCGGCGATAAACTCTGGTGATGGATACGCCCGCCAAGGCAACATCGGATCAGAGCAATGCAGCATCAAGTGCCGGGGTATCGGGTTCTGGGGGATCGATTACCGAGCGGCTGGTGCTTTTTGCGCGGGATTTCGATGCTCAATTCGCAGAACTTCTCGCTCCTCCTGAAGATACAGTACCGGAAATCGCTGAGTCTATGCGGTATTCTGCGCTGGCGGGTGGTAAGCGGTTGCGGCCTTATCTTGTGACCCGGTGCTGTGAGCTTGCTGGTGGAACTGCGGAAGATGCCCTACCTGCTGCTGCTGCTATTGAATGTGTGCATACATTTTCGCTGGTTCACGATGACCTTCCAGATATGGACAATGACGATCTTCGCCGTGGTCGCCCGACGAATCACAAGGTTTATGGTGAGGCGATGGCGATACTTGCTGGTGATGGTCTTCATGCTTTTGCGTTTGAGCTGATTGTGGATCGTATGGCTGACCCCGTCCGGGCGTCTAAAGTGGTGCTGGAACTGGCCCGAGGTACGGGCTGGTGCGGGATGATCGGCGGTCAGGTTGCGGACATGCTGGGTGAAAAGCGTCCCCCGTCGCGTGAACTTGTTGCGTATATCCATGAGAAGAAGACGGCCAAGCTGTTTGAAGCTGCCTGCCGCATGGGTGCGTGGATCGGTGGTGGTGGCGAGGCTGGTGGTGGTCGTGAGGCTGGTGGTGCAGGTGTTGGGGGAGTTGAGGTTGAGTTTGTGGATGCGCTTGGTCGTTTTGGGCTGAGTTTGGGGCGATCGTTCCAGATTGCCGATGATTTATTGGACGTTCATGCGACGTCTGAGCAGATGGGGAAATCGGCTGGTAAGGACGCAAGGTCCGGTAAGCAGACGTTTCCTGCGGCTGTCGGTGTTGAAGAAAGTGGCGTGATCGCCAAAAAAATCGTTGGAGAGGCGATTTCCGCCCTTGAGGGTTTTGGTTCTGAGGCGGATGATCTTCGCGATCTTGCCAGCTTCGTGATTGAGCGTCGGCACTGATTTTCAGGGATGTTTTAGCTTCCGGCGTGATTCGTGCTATACTGTCGTCATTGGTTTTGGGGCCTGTGATATTCGGGATGGGTTGCGCCGTTGTTGTCAGTTGTTGCGCGCTTAGGAGAATTTGATGTCGTTGCTTGAGAATATAAAGTCGCCAGCTGACGTTCGTGCCCTTGGCGTATCCCAGCTTGCTGAGCTTGCGCAGGATGTGCGCGATCGGATAGTGGATGTTGTCGGTCGGAAGGGTGGTCATTTCGCCAGCAATCTTGGTGTGGCTGACCTGACGATTGCGTTGCACTATTGCTTCGACTTCGCCAGCGATCGTCTATTGTGGGACGTTGGTCACCAGTGTTACCCGCATAAGCTGCTCACTGGTCGAAACGATCGTTTTGACACGATTCGACAAGCTGGCGGATTGAGCGGATTTCCCGATATTCACGAGAGTCCTTACGACCTGTTCAATGTGGGTCATGCGGGGACTGCGATCGCCACAGCTGTTGGGCTTGCCCGTGGTGATTCGATGATGAAGCGTGATACGAAGGTTGTTGCGGTTGTGGGTGATTCGAGCATTGTCAACGGGGTTGCATTTGAGGGATTGAATCAGGCGGGGACGCTGGATCGTCAGATGCTGATAATTCTGAACGACAATGAGTGGGGTATTTCGCCGTCGCAGGGTGCTGTGGCTGAGCATCTGACGAAGTTTCGTGCGAGCCATGTGTATGACGAGCTTAAGCAGCGTGTATCGAAGCTGATACCGACGCTGCCTGTGATCGGGAAGCCGCTTGCCGAAGCGCTCGTTCATGTGAAGGAGGGGATCAAGGCGACGGTGAGTCCGCACCAGATATTCGAGCAGATGGGGTTGTTGTATGTCGGTCCTACGGATGGTCATGATATTCCGCATATGATCGAGATGTTGAATGTTCTGAAGACGACGAATCGTCCTGTGTTGTGGCATGTGATGACGGAGAAGGGTCGTGGGTGTGAGTGGGCGACAGCGGACCCTGGGCGGTTCCATGCCACGACGCCTTTTACGGTTGATGGGAATAAGGTTGAGACGCAGGCGAGTAGTGGTAAGAACTGGACGCGTGCCTTTGTCGATGCCCTGACCGAACTGGCGAAGGATGACGACCGGATTTATGCGATGACGGCTGGGATGCCCGACGGGACCGGTTTGAATCGGTTTGAAGAGTCGTTCCCGGATCGCTGTCGTGATATTGGGATAGCGGAAAGCTGCACGGTTGATATTGCCGGCGGGATGGCCAAGAGTGGTATGCGTCCTGTATGTGCGATCTATTCGACATTTTTGCAGCGGGCATTTGATCAGGTTTTTCAGGAAGTTGTGCTTCAGGGGCATCCTGTGCTGTTCTGTTTGGACCGGGCTGGGCTTGTGGGTGGGGATGGCGCGGTTCACCATGGATTCCTTGATATTACTTACCTGCGTGGTTTGCCGAACATGGTGCTGATGTCTCCCATGGACGAGCCCGAGCTTAAGGATGCGATGCGTTTTTCGCTTACGCTTTCGTGTGCGGCTGCCATCCGTTATCCCCGTGATAATGTACCAGAGCAGCCTTCCGAGAGTGTTCCTTTCGAGATGGGTGTGTCGCGTACGTTGCGTGAGGGTTCGGATGCGACGATTCTTGCGTATGGCGTGACAGCCAACTATGCGATGGCGGCGGCTGAGATGCTTCACGCTGATGGGTATGATGTGACTGTGGTGAACGCCCGGTTCGCCAAGCCGATCGATCAGGAGATGGTCAAGCGTGCTTTTGCGATGGGTGTCCCTGTGGTGACTGTCGAAGATCACAGCATCGCTGGTGGGTTTGGGTCGGCTGTCCTCGAAAGTGCGAGCGATCTGGGTGTTCTGCAGCGTGCGCCGCTTCGTCGGCTGGGGATTCCTGACGACCGGTTTATTGTGCATGGTTCGCGGAGTGGTCAACTGGCTGAGGTGGGGATTGATGCTGCCGGGATTGCTTCGGTTCTGCATGAGATGCTTGGCGCATCTGGCGGTCAGAAGTCCAAGGGCGTGTCTGCCGGCGATCGGATCGCCAATTCTGCGAATCCGCGCAAGGTGCTATCGACCAAATAGCAAAACATGCACTCGACCAGGTCACCTGCTTTCCGGTCATGAGCCTTACCTCTCCGAAAAAGAGTCGTATGCCGAAATCTGATGCAAACCGTCGCGTACTGATCGTTGGCAACCCCGGGAAACCTGGTGTGGAGGAGGCTGTCGAAGATGTGCGTGCCTTCGCCGAATCTCGATGCACGGTGATCGGGTGTGTGTTTGAAACCGACGCCAGCGATGCGGTGGATGCGGGGGTCGATCGTATCATCGTGCTTGGTGGTGATGGTACGTTGCTTGCTGTCAGTCGGTCGCTCGGATTGAATCAGATACCGCTGGTTGGCGTGAATTTCGGGAAGCTGGGTTTTCTGGCGGAATTCAGCGTGGATGCGTTGAAAGCCAATTTCGACACGATATTGCAGGATCACGACACGATCAGTGAGCGGATGATTCTTGGAATGAACATCTTCCGAGATGGTATTTCATGTGGCGAGAGTCTCAGCGTCAACGATTGTGTCATTCATGCCGGTCCGCCATTTAGGATGATCCAGCTTGCGATCCGGATCAACGGTATGCCGCTTACGACGATCTCCGGGGATGGACTGATTATCTGCACGCCGGTGGGATCGACTGCTTACAACCTCTCGGCTGGTGGTACGATTATGCAGGGTGCGGTCCAGGGGATTGCGATGACGCCGCTTTGTGCGCATTCGCTGACGCATCGTCCGCTGATCGTTGAGAGTGAGTCGAAATTTGAGATCGTGATCGAGCAGGCCAATGAAGGGACGTGTCTGATGGTGGATGGTCAGGTCGGGTACGCACTTCAGACGGGTGATATGGTCAGCATCGAGCGGTGCAGTTCGAATTTTCTATTGGTGCGTAACCCTGCGCATCCGCGCTGGCATGGTCTGGTGACGAAGCTTCACTGGGGTCAGCCTCCCTCCTATAACGGTATTTGAGACTTTCGGGTCGTGTTCCAACGTGTGATGCGTCTGTTTTGTGGTGGCCGCCGGGACGCCCCTGTCGCAGTGCCGGATTTCTGGATACCATGGGACGGGGTTGGTTAGCTGGTGGGGTAGGTTGGTAGGTGGGGTTGGTTGGTGCCGGACGCGTTCTGGTACAGTGTTGCTCTTCTGGTCATCGGTGACCTCTTTGGAACGGACCTCAGTCTTGTTGTTCTGATACCATGTCTCCAGAGAACAAGAAATCCGACGTGCCTCGGACCGTTCGCCCCAATCGTCTGATGGCGCTGTCACTTGGTGCCATCGGTGTGGTTTATGGGGATATCGGTACCAGCCCGCTTTACGCCCTTCGCGAATGCTTCCATGGTGCCAATGCGATTCCACTGTCCAGAGAGAATATCCTCGGTGTGCTTTCGCTGATTTTGTGGTCGCTGCTCATCGTTATTTCGATCAAATATCTGGGTTTCGTTCTTCGGGCAGACAATGACGGAGAAGGGGGCGTGCTCTCCCTGATGGCGTTGGCGCTTGGCATGCGGTCCAAACCGCTGAAGCGTCCGATCCTTGTTGCGCTTGGTCTGTGCGGTGCTGGTCTGCTGTATGGTGATGGTATGATTACGCCTGCGATATCGGTACTGAGTGCGATGGAGGGGCTTCATGTTGTTACAGATGTATTCGACGATTATGTTGTTCCGGTCACGATTCTGATTCTGTTCATGTTGTTCATCGGGCAAAAGCGAGGAACTGCCCGGGTTGCGAGCATCTTTGGTCCGATCATGCTTGTCTGGTTCGGGGTGCTTGTTCTGCTTGGGTTGCCCTACATTCTGCAATATCCCGATGTTCTGTCATCGGCGAGCCCTCATTATGCGGTATCGTTTATTCTTGAGAATCGCGGGAAGGGTTTTGTCATTCTTGGCGTTGTGTTTCTTGTGGTGACGGGTGGAGAAGCGTTGTATGCGGATATGGGTCATTTCGGGGCGAAGCCAATCCGTCGCGCCTGGTTTGCGATCGTGCTTCCTGCTCTGCTGGTCAACTACTATGGTCAGGGTGCGTTGTTGCTGCACGATCCGCTTGCTGTGTGGAATCCGTTCTATCATCTGGCGCCGATGTGGGCCCGTTATCCTCTGATTCTGCTTGCGACGGCTGCGACGGTCATCGCCTCACAAGCTGTTATTTCGGGGGCGTTTTCTCTTGCGCGCCAGGCAGTTCATCTGGGATATGCGCCGCGTCTTCTGATTCGTCACACTTCGGGCGATGAACGCGGGCAGGTTTATGTACCGGCGGTGAACTGGTTTCTGTTTGTCGCCGTGGTGGTTCTGGTTTTGGTGTTTCGTTCATCAGGTCATCTTGCGGCTGCTTATGGTATCGCCGTGAGCAGCACGATGTTGATAACGACTTTGCTGTACTATGTGGTGATGAGGTCGCGCTGGGGATGGCCTCTGCTGCCGGCGCTTGGGATCACATGTTTTTTTCTGATCATCGACGTGGTGTTTCTGTCAGCCAATCTTGTAAAAGTGCTTGCGGGTGGGTGGCTTCCGCTTGTGGTGGCAGCGGTTGTCTGGTGTTGTATGGCGACCTGGAAGCGTGGGCGTACGATTCTTGCGCGCAAGCTTAAGAAGACAACCGTCTCCATCCGCAAGCTCATGGAACAACTGGATCAGACCAGGCCTGTACGCGTGCCCGGGGCTGCCCTGTTTCTGACCGCGCACGATGATGGTGCTCCGGCAGCCTTGATGCATAACCTGAGGCATAACAAGGTTCTGCACGAGACCGTTGGCATTTTGCATATTGTCTCGGAAAGTGTTCCTCGCGTGCGAAAGGATCGCGTGACCATCGACCTTCTTGGGAGGAACATCTATCGGATCACCGCTCGCTATGGGTTCATGGAGCGCCCGAGTGTGCGGCAGATTCTCAGTCTCTGTAGAGATGGTGGGTTGAACTTTCCCGTTGAAGACACGACCTTTTTCGTGGGGCGTGAGACCCTGGAGGTGGGACGTACGCCGGAGATGGGACGGTGGAGGACTGGGCTGTTCGCCTGGATGGGTCGCAACGCGCATGACGCCAGCGTTCACTTCGGCCTCCCGCCGAACCGGGTCGTGGAGATCGGTGTGCAGCTTAAATTGTGAAGCTTGATGAACGGTCACAGGTGGTTCTGTGCTGGCTCAGTCGGTATTGGACCCTCCATCCGGTCATCGGAATCTGCTGACGGTGCAGCTCGATTTCCTGCGATCCAATAATGAGTTCTCCGGGCGGTAGCTGTTTATCGTGTCGAGGATCATTGGTTTGTGTGTGACATGATCGATGATGGTTTGTATGCGCTCACGGTGAAACACGGTTCGATTGATTTGTCCACGCGGACGGGCAGGACTCGAACCGCAGTTTGGGCAGGAGGCGAGATCAAGTATCGGCGAATTCGGTGGGATTCGCCACGAGTTCGCACATCGACATCGCGACCAGACCCCACATTCGGAGGCGGTTTTGCAGTTTCTGGTGTTTATTTCTGCGGGCCGGTGAAGACCGTCTGGAACAATGCGAAATCGTCCAGGTCTACATCACCGTCATCATCGAGGTCTCCGGGAAGGCGTGGAGACAAATTTTCGTACCAGTAGATAAATCCGAACGATGCGGTTGCGAAATCGTTGAATCCGTCACCGTCCAACCTGGCTGTCCCGATAGAAAATGCTCGTTGACCAAGACCCATTATGTCATGTTCGGTGAAGTTTGGGGGTGACGCACCATCGTTCTCGTACCAATGAAGCGTGCTGTCAGACGCAATAGACGAAACGACAATGTCCTGGTCACCGTCGTAGTCAAAATCCGATGCGACAATTGAATTGGCACTATCGTTGGGATTCGAGATAACATGTTCGGTGAAGATCGGTTCTGGTTTCCCATCGTTTTCAAGCCAGGCGAACCGATCGTTCACGAACGATGCGGTGAGAATGTCCAAATCTCCGTCCTGATCCATGTCTGCTGGGTACAGGGCCGAGGCACCGATGTCTGAAATGATTACCTCGGTGAAGTCAGGAAGTGTACCACCTTCATTCCGGTAAAACACGACGTTGTTGGACTCGACCAATGATGTGAGGATGTCCAGATCCCCATCGTTATCAATGTCTGCTGCGAAAATGGGAGGAAGCCCCAAACCCTTGTTGGTGGATATTACCCGCTCGGTGAAGGTTAGCGGAAAATCACCATTGTTTTGATACCAGGCGATTTTGTTGAGTGACGTAGCCAGGACGTCCACCAGTTCATCCCCGTTCAGGTCAATTGCGAACACCGCCCATGCCTGGTCAGTGTTGGTCGAAATAGGATGCTCGATGAAGGTTGGCGGCGAGCCACCGCTGTTTTCGTACCACGCGATCTTGTCGTCGTCCAGTGACGCGGAAAGAACATCGATGTTCCCGTCACCATCCATGTCCGCCGCGAAAACCGAAAAAGGGAAGTCGGCATCCGTTGAGATTCCATGTTCGGTGAAGCTTGGCGGCGTGGCACCGTCATTTTCATACCATGCGATATTGGTTGGACCATTGATTGCGGCGAGGACGTCGATGTCGCCGTCAGCGTCCAGATCGATCGAGAAAATGGAAGTTGCAACGCCAATGGTGTTCGCGATCTTATGCTCTCTGAATTGTGATTCATCGGGCTGTTGCGGGATGTCCCCGGCCCAGCTCACAGTGGAACCCGCAAGAAGCATGAATGCTGGTAAAAGTCTGAATTTAGCCATAATCGGTGCTGAACCATGTTTCGAGCGCTTCACGGAGTCGTCTCCCTGTATGATTTGAATTTCCAAGGTATGGTCTATTCTACCTTCGCTTGTGAGGGGATATTACGTCATCCAACCCCGAAGGTCCTTTCCAGCCCTGCCCGTTTCTACCAACCACGATGATCCAGTCTACTTTCATGAATCTGTGGTTTCAAGCGCTGGCGCAAGCCCATGACCATCGGTCCCATAATTTGCTTGGCTTAGGTCCAATAATGGTGAATACACCGGGATTTTGGTTGAAATCGTGTCCAGCGCGTGCGGGAAAGGTTGATCTGCGGTAAGGTAAGGCGCGAGCGTCGTTGGGCGTGGCCGTCGGAGGCTGCGTATCGCTGGAAGACGATTCTCTCCAATGGAATGACACTATTGCATCGAAATTGACTCTTTTGCATCGAATAAGGATTTTGCACCGTGCCAAGGAAGAAAATCAAGCTTGAGCGTAAACTCGAATATCTCCAGATTCTCGACGATAAGGGCGTTCTGGACGAATCCTTAGAGCCAAAACTCGACGGCGACCTTCTGATGAAGATGTTTCGGATGATGCTGACGACGCGTCGTCTGGACGAGCGTTTGCTGAATATGCAGCGGCAGGGGCGTATCGGGACGTATGCACCGATCCGTGGGCAGGAGGCTGTCCAGATCGGTGCCGTAATCGGTCTGCGTCAGAGCGACTGGATGGTTCAGTCCTTCCGCGAGCCTGGCTGCTGCGTGATGCGTGGTTGGCCTGTCGAGAAAATCATCCAGTTCTGGGGTGGTTATGAAGAGGGCTGTGCAGTCCCCGAGGGTGTGAACGATACGCCGATCGCGGTGCCCGTTGCGTCGCAATGTCCGCATATTATGGGCATCGCGTGGGGTATGAAGATGAAGAAGAAGGACGATGTCGCCCTCGGATTCTGTGGGGATGGTGGTACGTCTGAGGGCGATTTTCATGAGGCCATGACGTTTGCGGGGGTCTATAAGGTTCCTGCGATTTTCGTGATTACGAACAATCAGTGGGCGATATCGGTCCCGCGTGAGAAGCAGACCGCCTCTGCGACGCTTGCTCAGAAGGCATTGGCGTATGGGATGGACGGGTTGCAGGTGGACGGGAACGACATCCTCGCGATGTACGTTGCAACGCAGGAAGCCATCGAAAAAGCTCGCTCCGGGGGCGGGCCTTCGCTGATTGAAGCCGTGACATATCGGGTGGCGATGCACACGACGGCTGACGACCCGAAGAAGTATCGCGGTGACGCAGAAGTGAAGAAGTGGGAGAAGCGCGACCCGCTGATCCGGTTTGAGAAGTATCTGCGGGATAAAGGCGTGCTTGACGACAAGACGATCGAAGAGCTGGAGATCGATATCCGCGATTTTATCAAGGCTGGCGTGGAAGCGTACGAGGCGAATCGCGACGTCGATCCGCGTGATTGCTTTGATTACATGTACAACGACATGCCGGATGAGCTTAAAGCACAGCGTGACGAATTCAATGCAGCACTTGAACGGGAAGGGATCACGATCGGTCATTAGCAGCATGAATCACGGTCATTGGCAGCTTGAACCGGTCCTCGGCAGCATGACGAGTCTCTGATCGCAGTCTGATCGCAGGGTGTTGAATGGGCTGGGTGGGGCGTGTCTTTCGCTGGCAGGATCGCTGTGCGGAAGGCGATCCAGCGTTGGCCTGTCGATGAATCGGACGATGGTGCGTCGCCCCTCGCGCCGCATTCCTGATGGCCTCTTGTCGTATGTCCAGATCGGTCTCTTGTCGTATTCCAGATCGGGTAGTCTGCCGGTTTCTGCCGCGCAGGGTTGCTTTACACTTCTCTTGTATTTGGGGATGAGGCAGGGTAAAATGTGAGAGCGTTCTGACGTTTCGGGCCGGCAGAAACGGAGACGTGATCATGACGCAGCCCCTGTCCGACTATCCCGATCGCATTGACAGGCACCCCGATAAGCTCGACGCACACACCTCCTGGTCGCGCATATGGTGCCTCACCTGGACTGCCCTTTGCGGTGTGTTCGCGCTGCTCTGGTTGATCCTGCGCAGCGGACCTCGCCCGAACCGGTTCGTCTACCCCTGCCAGCAGGCTGCTTTTTCTACGGCGGCACTTGCTTTCGGAGTTCCCGTGGTCTCGGCGGTGATGACGGCCCGGCGGCGGTTGTCGCGTGCGATGCGTACACCGCTGGGTGTGTCGCTGGCGGCGATGGGTCTCGTGATGACAGCCGGGATGTGGGGCTATCTGACCTGGGCGGCTGAGTACGCGGGTCCGGAAGTTGATCCTCCAGTAGACTATCGCGCGAAGATCTATCAGGTTACGGACTGCCCGCAGGATCCGATCGGGGAACGTTTTGTTGGCGTGGACAACCTGATCAATCTGATGGGACGGGAGGGGCTGAAGCTGTTCCGGTCTGAGACTGAATCGCTGGTGTCCGGTCCGGATGGAATTGTCTCCTCCGACGACGTGGTGGTCGTCAAGATCAACTATCAGTGGGACCAGCGCGGCGGTACGAATACTGATGTGCTTCGTGGACTGATCCTCCGACTCCTGGACCATCCGGACACGTTCTCCGGCGAAATTGTGGTCTGCGAAAATGCTCAGTTCAACTCGATAAACAACTTCGATCGGCCTAACAACAACGCCCAGGTTCGGAGCCAGTCGCCGCACGATGTGGTCGTAGGGTTTCAGCAGCAAGGCTACCCCGTGTCGCATTACGACTGGACGGTTAGTCGCAACACGCTGGTTGGGGAGTATTCGCAGGGCAACATGACGGATGGCTACATTGTGTATCCGTATAACCAGCAGCTGTTTGGTCGCGTGTCTTATCCGAAGTTCCGAACGCCCGCCGGTCACTATGTCAGCCTGAAGTATGGGATATGGGACACGGAAAGTGAGACCTACGACCGCGATAAACTTAAGTTTATCAATGTTCCGGTGCTAAAGTCGCACCATGCGACCTACGGCGCGACGGCCTGCGTGAAGAACTATATGGGTGTGGTCACGGGCAATCTGAACACGAATTCACACAGCGCCATCAACTATGGGATTCTCGGGGCTCAGCTGGCTGAGATTCAATTGGCGGATTTGAACATACTGGACAGCATCTGGATCAATGCGAATCCGAATGACGGTCCGTGGACAACCTATGGCGGTGCCACGCGGCGGGATCGCCTGCTGGCGAGCGTCGATCCCGTGGCGACGGATATCTGGGCGGTCAAAAACATCCTGATTCCTGCCTTTATCGAACGTGGATACAGCCCGCCGTGGCCTTTCCTAAGTGCCGACCCGGACATCCCCAACAGTCGGTTCCGGCTGTACCTCGACCGTTCGATGAATTATATTCTGGCTGCTGGTTTTACGGTGACCAACGACCTGGAGAGCATCGACGTGACCACCTGGAATGGTGATGGTGACGCGGACGGTGATTCGGATGTGGATTCGAGCGATTTCGCCGGATTTGTGGGCTGCGTGGGTGGTCCTGGTAGTGCCGTGTCGCCAGCGTGCGACATTTTCGACTTCGATGGCGACGGTGACGTGGACATGCACGATCTCGCTGGCGTTCAGCGTGCGTACACCGGTCCCGGGATATTCTGAATGACAGAGTGTCTGGTTCGTTGCTATTATTTTTCACAACGCCACTGGCCGACAATCCGCCAGTGGCGTTTATTCTTCGAGGACTGACAGGACCAACAAATAATAATGAATATCGCATATTTTGATTGTTTTAGCGGTGCGTCCGGTGACATGATCCTGGGGTCCCTTGTGGATGCCGGGGTGGACGGTGAGTCACTTCGTCGGTTTTTCGAGGGGATTCCCGTTTCGGGGTATTCGCTGACGATCGAGAAGGTCGTGAAACAGGGGTTCGCCGCCACGCGGGTCAATATTCAGCTCGATGAAACGGAAAAGCAGCCGCATCGGCATTTGAAGCATGTGGTTGAGATTCTTGAGGGGGCTGAGCTGTCCGAATCGGTTCGTGATCGTGCGATTCGGGTATTTGAGCGATTGGCGCAGGCTGAGGCAGATGTGCATGGGACGTCGATCGAGAAGGTGCATTTTCACGAGGTTGGCGCGGTCGATGCGATTCTGGATATCGCAGGTGCGTGCTGGGGGCTGGAATCGCTCGGGATCGACCGGATGGTGTGTTCGCCGATCCCGACGGGCAGCGGGACGGTCATGTGTGCCCATGGCGAGATGCCGATTCCTGCACCCGCTACCGCTCGATTGCTCCAGGGGATACCGCTTCGGCGTTGCGATGAGGTCGGTGAGCTGACGACGCCGACGGGGGCTGCCATTCTGACGACTTTGGCGGATGAATTCGGGAATTTACCCGCCATGCGGGTGGACGAGATTGGGCTTGGTGCCGGGTTTCGGGATGGTCAGAGCGTTCCGAACTGCCTGAGGATTATGGTTGGGACGGGTCTTGAGGTTGGCGGGGAGGGGTGTCCTGCGAGCGGCAGCGACGGGGTCCATGGTCACCGGGTGATATTACTTGAGGCAAATCTGGACGATACGACGCCCGAGATTGTGGGGTATACGCTGGAGATGTTGCTGAATGCCGGTGCACTCGATGCGTACTGTGTGCCGATACAGATGAAGAAATCGCGCCCCGGGATGTTGTTGACGGTCCTGTGCGAGGCGTCATCAGCCGACCTGCTGGAGTCGATCCTGTTTGAGGAGACTTCGACGCTGGGCGTGCGGCGGCGGGAGATGTTGCGAACGTGTCTGTCGCGACGTCATGAGACGGTCGAGACGCCGTATGGATCGGTGCGTATCAAAATCGGGAATCGCGACGGCGAGGATATCGTCGCGTCACCGGAATTTGACGATTGTCGCACGTTGGCTGAGTCGCGGGAGGTTCCGCTTCGGGTGGTGATGGATGCTGCTCGGATGGCGTGGTCGCAGCGGAGCGGCGGATGAAGTGATACCAGGTCCGCAACAGCAGGCCACGCAGGGATAGGCCACGCAGGGATGCGGTGGAATCCGCAGTATTGAACGGTGAGTTGACCGCTGGCAAGGAGGCTGGAGCGTTGCACGTTTTGGGAATGCTGGAAGTACCATCTCTGTGGGAACATAATCTCTTGGCAGCGGGAGCCATTTCTACCCGGCAGATGGCCTTGCTTGCCGTGATCGCGGTTTCGGTCGTGTTCATGATGATGACCACCGCGCGTCGGCGGCGAGAGGTTGGTTCTTCTCCCAAAACTTATCTGCGTGAAGAGCGTCAGCATCGTAAGAAAGAGCAGGCATTGCATTCCGATATTGGCGAGATCATGATGCACCTTCAACAGGTTGCGCGTGAGATCAATGCTCAGCTTGACGCGAAGTATCTTCGGTTGGAGCAGGTGATCGAGGAGGCAGACGCACGCATTTCGCAGTTGGAATCTCGCGATGTAAGAAGTGGTCGGAAGTTGTCGCGAGATGTATCCGGGGCTGGAACATCGGATGCTGGTCAGTCGGCAGGTTCAGGATCGAAGCGTGTGCTGGCGGATGGAGCTTTGAACGCTCATGATCGCGAGAGGATCGGGGCGATGGCTGCTGAGGGTAAGACTGTAATTGATATCGCACGGGCGTTGAATCGACGGGTTGGCGAGGTCGCTTTGATTCTGGCATTGGGCGATCACGCTGGTGTATCGCTTGAGTCAGCCATGTCGTAAAATGTCGTTTCTTGCGGAAGATCTGCAAATCCCCTGTTTTCACTGGTTTAGATGGCTTCTCCTGCATACAATCACAGGCCAGCTCTCAGGTGAAGTGTGTGTGCGTCTGAAGTGAAACTGCGCAGGTGAATCTATACCGCGGGTGGTCCATGTCACAGGTTGAACAATATCACAGGTAGAACAATGTCAAAGGTAGATCCATGCCACGGGTAATTCTATGCCGCTGAATGTTTTGTTTGTCAGTGGTCCACGACGCTCGGGCAAGAGTTCCGTTATTCAACAATTCGTAGATGATTGCACGCCGGAACCACCGCATTATCTCAGGTTGACATCGGCTGACGGGGATAAGCGTCTGCCCACGCAGGAGAACCCCCCAGGCCGAGGGGATTCAGGGCGAGGGGATGCAGGGCGAGGGGATGCATGTCGAGGGGATTAAGGGCGAGCAGATATTGGACGGGCGGATATTGGGCGCACAGATATTGGGCGAGTAGAAGCAGGGCGTGGAGGTGCAGGTCGACAGGATGGCTGTGGCGTGGCGAGTGCGCAATGGGTGGCGTATGAGGAGGATCGGGTGTTCGAGTTTCTCCCCGATATTCTTCATGACATTCATCGGGCCGATCGGAAGGCGGTCGTGATCATTGAGGCAGACTCTGATCCGCTGCTTCGTCAGGCATACCCCTATGACCATCGTGTCTTTGTGATCCCCTCGCCGACGCGTCGGACGGATGTGTTTCGGACCGGGGTCGAAGCTGCGGAGGCGTTTCGCAACGCCATGGAAGATACAGCCGTCTTCGTGGGCGAGATATACGGGCTTGTCGAGGATGGCGATGAGTTCGATATCGGGGTCCATGAGTCGCGTCCTGCGTTGACCGCTTCTCAGCTGCGGGGGTTGATGAGTTCGCCGCTGGGCGATGAGTTGGCCACGCGGATCCTGCTCCAGCCATCGCACCACGGGTTGCTGGAGAGCGACGTTCTGGTGGTAAATACGGGGATCGGGGGCGTGACGGAGGTTCTGGATGAAGCAGTCACCCGACTCGAAAAAGTGCTCCGTCATGTCCATTGCGTGGATGGTCGGCGGCAGGTGTTGTACGCGTGCGATCCGTGCGACCCCCGCGATCCACTCCGCGAGCAGCTTGTGCGGCGGATGTGTTCCATGTTGACGGGGTGCGATGGGAAAAATGCTGGCGACGAATGAAGGTGACGAGTCACGGTGGCGAATGACGGCATTGAATCACGGTATCGAGTGACGGTGGAGAATGACGGTACCGAGTGGCAGTACCGAGTGACGGTGCCAGGTAACGGTGGCCGTCACTTTCCGAACTGCTCGATGAATGTGGCTTCGTCGAGTAGCGGGACGCCGAGTTTTGTTGCTTTTTCTGCCTTACTACCGGGTGATTCACCCACGAGAACGAAGTCGGTTTTCTTGCTGACCGAGGATGATACCTTCCCGCCGAGGGATTTGATGCGGGCCTGAATCTCACTCCGGGTGAAACGATCGAGCGTTCCGGTGACCACGATCGTGTGCTTGGCCAGTGGCGATTCGCCGGAGCTTTCCCGCTTGGGTTGGGTCGTGTTGACGCCAGCGTCCCGAAGTGCATGCCACGTTTTCCTGCCGCTATCGCTCGTGAAAAACTGGCAGAGTGAAGCAGCGATCTCCGGACCGATCCCGTCGATCTCAAGAAGCTGCTCTCCCGCGTTGGATTTATTCTGCTGCGCATCCTCTCCCATATCAAAGAGCGACTCATCTTCCAGAACCGGCTTCTGACAGGCGTCAGAAATCGCCTCCATACTCCCGAAATGCTCAGCCAGCAGTTCCGCAGATGTCCCCCCGACATGGCGGATGTTCAGGGCAGCCAGCACGCGGGAGAGGGGTTGATTCTTGCTCTTTTCGATTCTCTGGAGGAGCTTGGTGGCGTTCTTTTCCCCGAGTGACCTGTCGTTCATTTTGAGCGGAAAGAGCGTTTCCTCGCTTAGTCGGTATAGGTCAGCGAAGGTGTGGACCAGTCCCTGCTCGACGAGGGTTTCGATCACGATCTGCCCTGCACCCTCGATATCCATCTGATTGCGACCTACGAAGTAGATCAACCGCTCCTTGATCTGTGCGGGGCAGGAAGGGTTGATACATCGGACGTATACACCACCCTCGTCGCGGACAGCTTGGCCATCGCAGACCGGGCAGGTTTCTGGAGGCGCGATCCTTTTCGCACCCTTGGGGCGTTTTTCAGTCACGACGGACACGACCTGCGGGATAATCTCGCCCGCTTTCTGGACGATGACGGTGTCGCCGATGCGTATATCCAGCCGCTCGATCTGATCGAAATTGTGCAGGCTGGCGTGTTGGACGGTCGTCCCGGAAAGCTGCACGGGTTCCATGACAGCACGCGGCGTGATAGTCCCAAGCTTGCCGACCTGAAAATCCACACCCAGCAGAACAGTCTCAGCCTGCTGGGCTTCATACTTGTACGCGATCAGCCAGCGGGGGTATCGACTGGTGCTACCGAGCGCTTCACGCTGCGAAAAACGATCGATCTTGATGACCATGCCGTCGGTTTCATAGGGTAATTCAAGGCGTTTTTCGGACCATTTGTTCACATGGTCGATGACAGCGTCTATGTCTTGGCAGGGCGTCCAATAATCGCTGACGGGGATGCCCCATGCTTTGAACTGGTCGAGCAGCTCCGAATAGGACTTGGCTGACATGGGTTCGATGACGCCGAATCCGTGGGCGATGAAGCTCAATCCGCGACCCTGTACATTTCGTGGGTCAAGCTGCTTGAGTGTACCAGCCGTAGCATTTCTGGGATTCGCAAATTGGGGTTCGCCAACTGCCTCTCGCTGTGCGTTGAATTTGTTGAACGCCTTCCAAGGCCAACACGCTTCGCCGCGAATCTCCAGAACCTCCGGGATGTCGTCGCCGGAGAGGTTGAGTGGGATGTTGCGGATCGTCTTGGCAGTGTGGGTGACGTCGTCGCCCGTCAGTCCGTCCCCACGCGTGGCAGCCAGGATCAGCTTTCCGCGTTCGTAGCGAAGGGAGATTGCAACGCCGTCGATCTTCGGGTCAGCCACATAGGAATAGGCTTCGCCTTCGAGGAGCTTTGTAATGCGAGAGTCGAATTCTCGCAGTTGTGCTTCATCGTATGTATTGTCGATCGAGAGCATGGGGACGGTGTGCCGGACGTGGACGAACCCGTCGATGGGTTCGCCACCCACGCGTTGGGTGGGGGAATCGTCGGTGATGAGATCGGGATGTTCGGCTTCCAGCGCGAGAAGCTCCTCCATCAGTTGGTCGTATTTTTTGTCGGAAATTGTCGGTTGTGCGTCCGTGTAATATTGAACATCGTGCGCGCGGATTTCCTCCCGCAGCGCCTCGATCCGCGCAGCAACAGAGTCTGGACTGGGAGCCGATTCACTCATTATTGGGCTTCGTTTCGGACCATTTCGACGAGTCTTGGGTTCCGCATGCCAGCGAGCTTGCCGATGCGGATCGCCTCGTCGACGGGCGTTTTCCGATGGTGGTTGAGGTATATTGCCCAGATTCCGCCGACGCGATTCGACGACCCGCAATGGAGGAGAATCGGACCTTCAGATTCGTCGAGCATGGCGTACAGTTTTGCTGCATTTTCGGCGTTGACAGTTGACCCTGTCACGGGGAGCGTTTTGTAGGTGATGCCCAGTTTTTCAAGTACAGCTGGTTCGTCGAAATCGACCCTGGCTTGCATTTCCCGGTCGGGCCTGAAGTTGATGACCGTTTTGATCCCGCGATCAGCAGTTTCCGATAATGCTTCGGAGGTTGGTTGGCCCGCGAAGTAGAAGGGGCCGTCGTGGTAGATGTTGTTGAATCCTTCCCAGTCGGTCACGGGCTGGGGATCGCCTATCTGCGATTCGTTCAGGTTCATTGTCGCGCATCCGCTCATGAGTGTTAAAAGTGCCATAGATGTGGCACTTAGCATTCGGTTTTCTGCACGGAAACGGGGTCCATCGCTGCTACTCCGACGCTGCATTTTGTCATCCTCACTTGAATTATTTTCCTGCGCCAGCCCGCCGTGTGGACCCGCGATTTTGCCCCATTGTTCAGTGTCAGCCGTGAATATCAAGACGTGCGTTCAAAACGCTACAACTTGCGGCAAAAACCGTCTTTTTGCTTGACAGGCAGGTACTTATCGGGGTTTACATAGGGACAGTGGAACGAAGGCGCTCCGTGTCTGGGCGTAGCCGGAACCGTTCCTGGAATATTGGGAGCACGATATGACGCGTCGAAATTACCGACCAGCGATCGTTTTGTTGATCGTCGGTTTTGTCATCAATTCTGGGTTTGCGCGAGGGGCGACGTTGACGTTTACGGACCAGACCACGTTGGCTGGGGTGAATGCCACGATCTCGTTCACTGGCAATGGATCTGCTCAGGGTTGGCTGGCGGGGGGTGCGGTCGGCGATTTTAACAATGATGGATGGCAGGATATTTACATTCCTACGGGCGGGACATCGGACGATCGACTTTATATCAACAATGGTGATGGAACCTTTACCGATATGGCGGCGTCCTGGGGATTGACGGAACGCCATCAGGGGACTGCGGCGGTCGTTGGTGACTACGACAATGACGGTTGGCTGGACATTTATGTGACGAGCCTTGGTGGAGCTACCGCGGTTCAGCAGCCCGGGAAGCATCGCCTGCTACACAACGATGGTGGTGTTGGTTTTACCAACATTGCGGAGGTGGCTGGTGTGAATACGAGCAATCCTTCGGCGGCTGACGGTTGGGGCGGGTGCATGGGTGATTTTGACCTGGATGGCGACCTTGATCTGGCGGTGGCGGGATGGCGTCAGTCTTCTCAGTCCAATCGCGTGTATGAAAATAATGGTGACGGGACGTTTACGGATATTTCCGACGCACCGGGCCTGTCGACGATGACATCCATTCAGGGGTTTTCGACGCGGTTCGCCGATATGGATGGCGACCGATATCCGGAGTTGCTGTTTGTGGGTGATTTTGGGACGAGTCGTTATTACAAGAATAATGGTGACGGTACATTTTCCGACTGGACGAATCAGTCTGGGACGGGGTTGATGGGGACGGAGATGGGTCAGACCGTTGCGGACTTCAACAATGACGGATTTTTCGACTGGTATGTCACAACGATTGCCAGTAATCCGCTGTATCTGAATCAGGGCAATCATACTTACACGAACGCTGCACCTGCGGCTGGCGTCACGAATACCGGTTGGGGGTGGGGTGTTGTTGCGAGCGATTTCAACAATGATGGGCTGATGGACGTTTCGGCGACGGGTGGTGGCGGTTCGCAGAGGATGGATATTTATATCAGCACCAGTCCGGACGACGGGCAGACGCTTTCTTTTGCGGATGTCAGTGTTGCGACGGGATTGGCCTGGACTGGTCCGGGGCGTGGGCTGTCGAATTTCGATTATGACAACGATGGCGATCAGGACCTGATTGTGTTTCCGAATGATTCGCCCGTCCGCATTTTCCGGAATGACCTGTCCGGAAGTGGGGCGAATTACCTCCGCGTATTTTTAGATGCCAGCGGAGCTTCTGATGTCGCTCCCAATGGTATTGGTTCGGTGGTCGTTGCGACGTTTGATGGTAAGACGCACTATGGCCGCATCGATGGTGGGAGCAACTATCTGTCGCACAGTGAGCTTTCTGCACATTTCGGGCTTGGCGGTGCGACGGTTGTTGATGAGCTTCGCGTTCAGTGGCAGAACGGAGAGGTCACGATTCTCAAAAACGTGTCAGCCAGTCAGACGATCACCGTTGCGTATCCCGTTGGTACTCCCGGTGATGGTGACGGGGATGGCGATGTCGATCTTGCGGATTTTGGCGGTTTCGATGGTTGTATGAACGGTGGTGGATCGGACACGGGCGAGGCGTCTTGTGTCGCGTTTGATCTGGACCTCGATGGTGATGTCGACTGGGCTGACTTTGGTGGATTTCAACTGATATTTTCCGGTTCATTGTAGCCGCGAACGATTTTTCCTGCGTAACTCACACCTGGAAGAGGGCATGAAGGCGACTGTGCGAGCAGTCGCCTTTTTTCCTGCGCATTGTATCCGGACCCGGGCCTGCGTTCGTCTGGTGTCGTGTATTTCTGTGGACCGGGAACCTCGCTCCGCACCCTGAGCCAATCTCCAGGAGTGGTCAGGGTGTGCGTTTTTGACCCAAATGAGATTTCGATTAGTCTTTGCGGTCGTGTTTGCGGTCCGTTGGCCGCTGCGGAAGGGTGACGATCGGTCGTTGACGTACAACAACGGTATCTGGCGTACATAAGCTGGCGTACATAAGCTGGCGTTCTGTGGCAGATGATCTACGGTTTCGCTCACACTCGTATTCTGCAGGTTGTTCATTTGTTATCCATTTCGCGTTGATTGACGCGTTCGATACGGAGGTTCCCACAGTGTCGCAGCCAGGAACGTTTCTCGGGCATCCGAAGGGTTTGTTCGTACTGTTTTTCACGGAGATGTGGGAGCGGTTCAGTTACTACGGCATGAGGGCGCTGCTGGTGCTGTACATGGTGGACTTCTTCAAGTATTCGCAGGAGGAAGCGTCCAAGGTCTACAAATGGTACACCTCGCTTGTGTACCTCACGCCGCTGATCGGTGGGTACCTCGCAGATCGCTATCTTGGGAATAAGATGACGATCATCATCGGTGCGGTTCTGATGGCGGTCGGACATTTCCTCATGGCGTTCACCGACATCTGGATATTCTACACTGCGCTTGGTTTTCTGATTGTTGGGAACGGGTTTTTCAAACCGAATATGTCCGTGCAGGTGGGGCGGTTGTATCCCAAGAACGATCCACGTCGCGACGGTGCGTATACGATTTTCTACATGGGCATCAACCTGGGTGCATTCCTGTCTCCGCTTGTGTGCGGAGCGTTGAAAGAAACGCCAGCACTCGGTTTTCACTGGGCGTTTGGAGCCGCCGGGGTCGGGATGGTTCTGGGGCTTCTCTGTTATCTTCTGGGGCAACCGTGGATCAAGGAGTTGCCGGAAGACGCTGTCTATCACGATCCGGATGCCAAGCCAGAGGATGAAGCTGTTGGCGGCAAGGATTACATCATGACGGAGGAGGAGGCTGAGGATGTTCGCTCGGTGACCCCATCGCTTGCCAGCTCCAGCCCGATGATCCTCGGTATTGCGGGAGTGCTTCTGCTCGTTGGGTCTCCGATCCTCTGGAAGGCAGGATTTGTCAGCTTCGACAACTGCGTCATGATGGAAATCGCCGCCATCTCCTCGTTCTTCGCTGCCTGGATTCTTTCCCAGCTGAGTATGGCTGTCCGCGACCGGGTTCTGGCGATTTACGCGTTGTTTGGATTCGTCGTGTTCTTCTGGGGTGCGTTTGAGCAGGCGGGCAACGCCATGACCATCTGGGCAGATCAGACGACGAATCGGTATCTTAGCGAGACGCCTCCGACGCCAGAGCTTTACCCGGGTGCTCCGGTCGATATTGCGGAAGAGGGTTTCTCGACCGTTTTCACCAAGGCAATCGGAAAACTTGTGGCGGTCAACCCGGTGCTGACGACGTCTTTCCAGTCCATCAATGCGTTGGCGATCGTGGTCTTTGCGCCATTATTCGCCTGGTTATGGTTGTTCCTGGCGAGGCGACATATCAATGTGTCGATTCCGGCGAAAATGTCGATGGGTGTGTTTTTGATCGGGATGGCGGTTGCGCTGATGGGGTGGGCTGCCAAGTATGAGAACCAACCGTCGCAGACATCCCTTGCCAGTCTTCCGAGCATGTTCACGTTCGATGACGACGGAAGGGTACACTTCTACGATGTTCCAGGGCTGGACAAAGTGGATGCCTATGAGCGGTTCATGAAGGGTGAGCCGGAAGCATCGGACAGCATGATTGTCCATGGTGGACGTATGACGTACGACGCCGGCAGTGGTGTTCTTAGCATTCGTGGAGTATTGAACGCGAACCACCGGGACCGTGTGTTCCGCGCGACGGCCTCCAGGTCATTCGTGTCCGAAATCTGGAAATTTGCCGAAAAAACGAAGGAGGAAGCTGCGGCTGCCAAGCTTCGTGGCGACGATTCTTTTGAAGTTTCCTACACGCTGGAAGAATTGCCGGCTGGGTTCGAGCCGCGCTATTTGAATGGTTTTGAGAAAGAGTATCTTTCCTACGACGAGGCCACACAGACATTTACCACAACCATCGAATTGAAGGATAAGGAATACAAGCAGATACTGGTGGCTGGTTCTGATCCGACGATCCGGGCAGCCTTCAACGATTTGTATACGAAATCTTCGGTGTTCAAGGTGAGTTCGTGGTGGTTGTTCTGGTTCTACATTTTATGCACGCTTGGTGAGCTCTGTCTCTCGCCCGTGGGACTGTCGATGGTGAGCAAGCTGGCACCGCGACGATTTGCGACGATGCTGATGGGTATGTGGCTGCTGACGAGCACCTTTGGAAACTTTGTGGCAGGTCTTGCTGGTGAAAAGATGGAATTGTATCCCCCGATCACGTTCTTCTCAGTGATGGCTGGCGGGTTGCTTATCGCGTCCTTCGTCTGCTTCCTGCTGATCAAGAAGATCACCGCGATGATGCATGGCGTGAAGTAGGTCCCCATCGCGTGGAGTAGGTTCCCATCGCGTGGAGCAAGGTTGTCTCGACGCTGCCACGCCGGTTGACCGTCGCCACGCTGGCTGACCTGCGTGTGAATGATTGAATATGAAAGAAGGCCAGCCCTTGCGATGAGGGCGGGCCTTCTTTTGATGGCAGTATGTCCTTTGACTCAGGCAGTAGATCCTTTAACTCAGAGTGTCGTCAGGATCAGCGCTTCGCCGTATCCACTGGATGGCGACGGCATGGTTCTACCTGTTGAATCTATTCGACCTCCAGGCGGAGCGTGTTGCCAGGTCGTGACAGAACGAGTTTTCCGCCTGAGTTGAGTGTGACCGTTTTTGGGGAACGACGAAATTGGAGGAAAAACGTACCCGTCGCGTCGTCGGAGACCTTGTATGTGAAGGTGGCAGCGTAAGCATTCTCGCATGCAACACCACCGGTCTGAAGGATGTTTAAGAGTTGCCCGGTCGTGGGATTGTAGGCGAAATGAGCATCTGCGGTGTCTTTGAATATGTAGGCAGGGTGGTGCGTGTCCACTTTTCCAGAGATCCGTTCGAGCTTTCCGGAATGTTCACCGCTGATCTCCAGATCGAACTGGTAGCCACGGATGTCCTTTGCGTTTGAGATGAAGATTTCTACATCGACGGTTCCGCCAGCTTTGATCTTTTTCTGGCTGGATCGAAGCGTCAGAACCACTGCATTCGGATTGGTGTTCAGCGCGTCATCGAGTGCCCGAACCAGGTCGGCAGCTTGCCCCTTCTTCAGCGCGGCGAGATCCATTGTGTTGCTGTTTGAGTCAACCTGAACCAGCGCATTTGAGTAGTAGGTTCCGTCGAATCTGATGGCCAGTCGCGACATGCCGAACTCACTGACTTTCTGGACGAATGTCGTCATGGCTTCCGGTGTGAGTATAAACTGGACACCATCACCGAATTTCGCTGACGCGGTCTTCCAGTACATCAGGTCGGCATTTGTCAGCACTGCATCTTTCTGAGCAAACAGGGACAGGCCTTTGGGGAGCTGAATCTCTACAGAATCTCCCTTGGGCTGATCGGTGGCAAAGTGGAAGGTGACGTCGAGGGCCACAGCCGACTGTGCGATGAGCAGGGTGCCGGTCAATATGGCCAAGGTAGATGTCCTGGCGATTCGCATGGTGGGTTCCTTTCCTGAGACTGCTTTCCTGAGACTGCTTTACCGGATGAGTGTGCATCTTACCGGATGAGAATGCGTCGTACACTGACAATTGAGGGTAGCAGGTTTGCCTTCCCGTTGGAAGCGAGCACATGCTTTCTGCAGTGTAACAAGGTCCAGAACGCGACATAGCACCAACACAGCGCGGTACGCCGTGTCGCGACGGTCCAACTCGGTGTTGTTATCGGGCCTGAACGAATCCGCCGGAGCCTGCGACCTTCACGAATACCCCGTTTCTCTCGAACCTGGTGCTCCGTCACAGCTAAGAATTCGGGTTGAGCTTCTTTACCGAGCCGTGACCCTGAAGGCGACCAATGCGGAAGATCTGAAGGGAGCGGACACCTGAGAAACCGCGCCATGACGAATACGACCATCCCCGTACTTTAAGCTGTGACACACCACTAAAAATATCGAAGACTGGTAAATAGGTGCGGAATGCGGCTGATGTTACAGGGAACTGATGTTACAGGTGCTCGATACTACATCGCGACAGCCTCTTCGTAGTTGATGCGTTCAAAACAGGTGACAGACGTGTCCGGGCTGCAATTGAACACACGCACATCGGTTCCACCAAGCACTTCTGCTCCATACGCGAGCATGCGGCGCATCTTCGGGAATTCCGTGTTTTCGTGGTTCTTGGACACATGGTCCGTCCCGAAAAAATGCGTCATGGAATCGGAATGTTTAAGATCAAGTCCCAGATAATAAATACGTTCAAACCCCATATAGACAGCAACCTGCAGCGCATAATAAGAGACCGTATACCCGGAATAGATTCCTTCGCTCAAATCAAAACTGAACCCTTCAGATCCCAGCAAGCGGATCGGGATACCGAAGGGGCGATCCTCAAGCGTGAACAGATAGCGGCTTTTCTGCAAGACGTCCTCATACATCTTGAAGAGTCGCTCATCCATCGTGCAATGGTAATGCGTGTCAGGCAGGACGAGGCTTGATCGATTCAGCCCGATGACAATGCGATGTCGCAGCAGCGAGAGATCGCATTTCGCCAGGGTAGGTCCCGATGAGAGAATGTACACAGATTTCCCATTGTGCAGACCCTTGAAATCTTCGATTTTTTCGTAGGGCAACGCTATTTCCTCCAAAAATCCTGATCGAAGGATACATAACGAATGCGTGATCGACCAAAGGTATAGACGCCGTGAACGATGTTTTCCGGATCGACAAGAAACGCCGGATAAGAAAGCTCCATCTCCGTTTCATCAATATGCACCGGCGCTGACCACGACATCCCACGGTCCGTGGAACTGGCAATCGACAGGGGGTGACGCTGGTGCTCCGTCGTATGGTTGTAAACGCAACACAGATGGTTCCCCGATTGGAAGGCAGACACACCCGACAGGGGATTGGGAAGGTTCGTCGGAATCGCACGTGTCCACGATCGACCGTCGTCGCCGGAAATAGACCGCAGACAATGGCGATCGTCTCCAACCGGGCGAAGCATGGTCGCCAGTTCCTTCTCCGAT
>JAJRYY010000146.1 GCA_024275565.1 Planctomycetota bacterium | reverse complement strand
GGGGGGTATCAGCGTCGCAGGGGGGTATCAGCGTCGCAGGGGGGTATCAGCGTCGCAGGGGGGTATCAGCGTCGCAGGGGGGTATCAGCGTCGCAGTAAGAGGTAGAGAAAATATTTGAAGTATGTAGTACCCACTCAACCGACCCATCCCCCATGGGTCGGTCCCCCAAGGCCCGGTCCACCCCGCCGGGCCTCTTTTTTTGCGCTCATTTCTGTATCCACCGTGGTGGCTTTTCGTCGTGTTGCGTTGTGCCATCGGTGACCTCAGTGACCTCAGTGAAATCAGTATCGTCAGTGATATCAGTGCCATGCC
Source organism: Planctomycetota bacterium (assembly GCA_024275565.1). Taxonomy (GTDB): domain Bacteria; phylum Planctomycetota; class Phycisphaerae; order UBA1845; family UBA1845; genus JAJRYY01. Next base: position 18,392 of record JAJRYY010000146.1, on the reverse strand, counting down.
GTGGCACTGCTTGTTATGCTGGGCGCGAGTTTGCACGGTGCATCGCACGGTTGGCGGGATTTGTCATGAGGTGGCACGAGGAGTTGAGCAGTGAATCAACACATCGAGAAACATGCGGGAATTGTGTTCATACGGACCGGTATGTTGCGTCATATGGGTGAATTATGCTGTTTTGCGCTGCTTGCCAGTTGCCTTGGGTTGGCTGGATGAACACTTGGTGTTCCCGGGTAGGCCATGTGCGCCTGGGAGATCGCGTACACAAGTGCTATGTCACGGCTTAATGTTCTGGTATGGTCGTATCCGTCATGAAGCGGTTTCTCAGGTGTCCGCTCCCTTACGGTCACGGCTCGGAATAGAAGACGTCAGCAATTCCAAGGCAATACACACGCGTAGACCACTGTGGTGCTTGCATAGTTGTCAGGCAGCAACATCGGATGAACACTGAAAGGGCGTGCTATGCGGTGCTTTTGTGTTTTATTGTCGCTGTTGATTGTTGTATCTCTGTCTGCATGTCGTTCTGGCCCGTGGGAGGGGATGCGGGAGCTTCGCGTTGTTCTGGGTGCGGAGCAGATTCAGAAGGAGACACTTCTGGTCTACGATCAAAAAACGTACATGCCCTCGAGAGTGATGGGGCTTGCACCTTTTCCGCATGATGACAATGCGCTCGCAGTGTCATCCCACTGGCATACCTGGAGGCTGGACCTTGGGAGTATGATTTTCAAGGTTACAGGTCCTGGAGGTACTCTGGTGGATATCGATGGCGATGGTACGTTTGAAACGGTTCACGAGGGCGGCGGGTTCAGTGACGTTCGCGTGGTTGACGACGATGGCCGGGAGTTGTGGCGGCGCTCTGCATCCTGGAAAAAAGAAGACTTCACCGCAAACAGTATGTCTGTGGGCGACCTTGACGGGGATGGAATGGCGGAATTTTATGTGGCCAGCAAGAGCGGACTGTATTGCATTGATATTGAGGGGAAGACATTGTGGAAAAAGGACGGTGGGGGGACGTACTGGGATGTCAGAGTCCTTGAACCGGGAAGGGACGGAGTCAGTGAAGGCGTGGTCGTTGCCTGGGTTAAAATCAAATCGGATGGTAGCAGGCGAATCGAGATTCGTGACAGACTTGGGAACCTCGTCAGTGAATTTCAGCCTCCTGAGTATGTGTCTGCTGATTTGGAGTTGTTGCCCTGGCCTGCTGACGCTGCTATAGACGATCACGATACGTTTCGGATTGTAGATAGAAACCGGTCCTGTCTGTTTGTCATGAACCCTTCAGGCGTAGTGCAATGGGCGTATCAATTTCCTCGCGAGATGGAGATGTCCGGACACAGTTTGACCACGTCTTTCATCCGATTTCGGGAATCCGGGCCTGAGTATCTGGCTGTCTTGTTTGGGACCTGGTCTGGATGGGATCGTTCCGCGTTGTGTATCTTCAGCCTTGATGGTGAGCTTGTGTATCAGGAAGTGCTTAGATCGTCGTGGGCTATGACGGATGGTGTTCTTCCGGGGCATCCTGACGGGGCGGAGCGGGTGTTGTATGTCGGGACGTCGCGGAAGCCGGAAATTTATATGTACCGGATGCGATGATCGATCCTGGATGACAGGGACAACGTTCGACACTGAGACATGGTCCGCTGATGAATGGTCCGCACAGCGAACCCTGCAGTGTTTATTGGACCCTGCAGCGTAGATTGGACCCTGCATGGATGGTGTTCCGCCCGATGGATCAGTCGTGTTGGGGGCGGGGGAGGGTTGTTGCGGAGAGGGTGGTGGCGACGGGTGATGCTGCGGTACTGGATGATGCGGGGGTGCTGGCTGGGTTGGGGAGGGTTAGTTTTGTTCCGGGTTCTGTGTGTGCGGTGCGGAGGTAGGCGAGGGCGATCTGGGCATTGTGGGCCGGAGAGTGGCAGGTGCTTGTGATGGTTCCGGCTGCTTTGTCAGCGTCATCACTGGCGAATAGTTCTGTGCCGATGGTGGGGAGGTTGCCGGGGGTGGGGAGGTTGTCGGGCTGGATTTCTGTGGTCGATTCGATGCGTAGCAGGGTGAGTTTTTTTGCGACAGAGCCTCTCGATCGCATGCGTTCTGTGATTTCCTGGCCTAGATAGCAGCCTTTGCTGAAGCTGACGGCGCGGTCGAGCTGGTCGGTTTCGGCGGGGGTGACGAGGTCGCTCAGTTCGGTGAATGGGGCTGGTATTGCGTTTTCTATGCGCAGGGTTTCCATGGTGAGGTAGCCAGCGGGGGCTGCGTTTTCATCGTTGAGGAATCTGTTCCAGAGTGTGGTTGCGATGGCGGTTGGTGCGATGATGTCGAACGCGGCTGGTGTGGATCCGAAGAGGTCGTGTCGGAAGATTGTGATGGTGTGTCCGTCGATGTCGAGTGTTGCGTTTTGCCAGAGTGGGTAGGCAGATGCGTTGGTGAGACCCAGGGGAACGAGGGCGTCTGCTGCTTTTGGTCCTATAAGTGTGATACGTTTGTGGTCTTCGGGTGGTGGGTTGATGGTGACGTCTTCGACGATGATGTATTTTTCGAGGTGTTTGATCGCGTGGTCAACATGACGGTGGTCGAGGTCGAGGAGGATTCTGTCTGCCTGGAGGAGGATGTTGGCGTCGAACTGGATGCGTCCCTTGAGGTCGAGGCTGAAGGTGTAGACTCCGTCGCCGGTGTTGAGGGTTTTGATCCGGTTGGTGATGAAGTTGTTGAGCCAGTCAGTGCGGTCTTTTCCGGTGATTTCGAGATGCGTTCGGTAGGAATGGTCGTGGATGGCGATGGCGTTCTGGGCGGCGGTGTATTCGGATTCTGGGTCTGTGAAGGTTTTGAAGCCTGTCCATTCTCCCAGTGTGATGGTGTTTGATTCTGTGGCGATGGTGTCTTTGAGGGTTGTGTTCCAGTCGTTCATGGTGGGATGGTAGGGATTTCAGCCTGGTTGGCAATGGTTCCGGGGTGTCGCTGTCTCTGGGTGCTGAAAATGGTGCTGGAAGTTGATATTTGTGGGATTATGGGCTATGATGGATTGGCTGAGTCGGCGATATACAGGTTTATGAGGCGTGTCGCAGTTTTTGTTTGTGCAGGCGTTTGTGTTTGTGCGGGCGTTGTGTTTGGACAGGTGTGGTGTTTGGACAGGTGGAGTAGCGAACGATGGCGATTGAATTGACGGAACGTGCTGCGAAGGAAGTTTCGGTCGTGATTGGCGAGCAGCTTGAGAAGCGCAAAGAGGATGGTGATGCTTCCGAGGGTCAGGGATTGTACCTTCGGGTTGGTGTGAAGGGTGGCGGTTGCAGCGGCTTCAGTTATTCACTGGATGTGACCGAGACAGTGTCTGAGACCGATGAGCGGTGGAACATGCACGGTGTTGAGGTTGTGTGCGACTCGAAAAGCTACATATATCTGAATGGTGTGGTGATCGATTTCAAGGATGAGATGATGGGGCGTGGTTTTGTGTTTAACAATCCGAACGCGACGAGCAGCTGCGGATGCGGGAGTAGTTTTACCCCGTAGGCGTATGCTCTCATTCTATCGATGTCTGGATTTCGATAGATCGCTGAAACAATAGGGAGTTCACATAGTGACCGGTCAGGCGCTGTTGCGTCTGGGCCGGTTTTTTTGTGCGCGGAGTGGTGGCATTAGCGGATGGTGGTATCAGCATTGTCGTTTCGTTAGTTTACCGTCTCGTTAGCTTGCCTTCTGGTTGCGATGCAGATCGCTGTGGTTGGTGGTGGTTCAGGTGGATTGGTCTTGTTTGTCTGCGTGTTCGGCGAGTATTTTTTTAAGGCGTCGCATCACGGGTGATTGTCGCAGGGTGATTTCGCGTTGCAGTTCGTCCGGGGTGTATTGTGTCTTGTTGAGGTTTGCTGAGATACGTTCGATGATGAAAGCGAGTTCGAGGATTTGTTCTGGGACACCGGCGACGGGGTCGGTCGAGAGGATCCATCGGTCATTTTTTCGGACGAATTCGGCGGTTTCGAGTGGTACGTGGCCGGCGATCTGGTAGCTGAGGGTGGCGTGGTCGTCGTCGATTTTTTCGGTGAGGAGGGTGACGTCGCGGGAGAAGATACCGACGAGGTTGGCGGTTTGATCATAGTTGAAACGCTGGCCGGCTGCGGTGCCCATGTGCTCTGTCACGCGGCGGTGGAGGAGGAGGGTGGCGAGGTTCAGACGATCTGTGGCGCGTAAGAGGTCCAGTACAACGCTTGCCTGGACCGGCTGCAGGTGCGGTTCGATCTTGCTGTATCGGGCGTCGGTGCGGAACTTGCGCAGGCGGTGGATGGTCTCCGTGGGGGTGAGGTTGGTTGTATCGGACGATGGTTCAGGAGACTCAGTTGTTGCGACGGCCGGGGTTGATTCGGCGGGCTGAGCGGTGGATTGCTGGGTCGCGGTTATTGCGTGATCGGGGGCAGGCGTTTGGCCAGGTGCCGGGCGATCGTCGGAGTCGCATGCGAGTGTCGTGCTCAGTATGGCGAGGATCAGGATCGCGTATTGGCGTGTCACGGTCAGACTTTTCCAGCTCTGTGTGGAACCTTGTGGTAGAAGGGCGTCCCGTGAACGACAGCACCGCTGGCACGCTGGAATGAGACGATGGTCATGATTTCCTTGCCCAGGACGTCGGCATCACCCCAGTTGAGTCGAAACCCATATCCCCAGCCATACTTCGTGGGTCTTTTCGATCTGAAGGGCATGGCTTGCTCGGTGGTGTATTTCCACTTTGTGATGGGTGTGCGGATGGGATTGTTCTCCTCGTCTCGCTCGATGAGGAACAAGTCGATTGTGAACACCCCATCGCCGAAGACGCCGAGCTCGGTCTCAGAAGCCGTGAGGAATACGGAGAATTTCAACCCCTGCGGAACATTGTCAGGGGGATTGTCGAAATTCAGCCAAGGCGAACTGGTGTTGTAGAAGGTGCTGACATTGGTGATGTTTCTGTGCCCTGCCACGCGATAGGGCGTTGAGATGCAACCCGTACCAATCAGCGGCAGAGCGATCACGGCGAGCAACATGGTACTGCGGCGTGTTTTCAGCATCATCGGTGCAAACCTCATCCCGTGTTTCGTCGCGCGTGGTACGACCTTCCCTTATCCTCCCGGCAGCTTCCGGTGTTACCGACCCTCGCTTTTGACAAGCTTGACACCATTGCCAATCCTCGGGCCATACACGCGACGGCGGTTTTCTGAACGGTCAACTTCGGACCGTGCATCGCTGATAATGCGCGCGTTGCTCATCTGACCGGCTGCTGTGGGGCGCGGAGGACCATACGTTCCCGGCATGGGACCGTAGATCGAGCGGTCGCGTCTGGCTGGCTGCGGGCGATCGAGGGGGGTGTGGTCATCATGACCACCGACGGGACCGAATGGATCGTCTTCTGCCTTGATCCGCAAACCCTTCATCAGCGGGCTTCGTTTGATGCGCTCGGGGAACCGCCCGGTGATGTCGCGCTCTTCCTCGGAAAGTCGCTGGAGATCTTCCTCGTTTCTGATGACACTGACAGTCAGGACGATGAGCAATTCCGTTTTATTGGAGACCTGGGTCGTGGAACGGAACATCCAGCCGATTCCGGGAAGGTCGCCAAGGAAAGGCGCTTTGACGACGGTGTCTTCGACGGTTTCAGTAATCAGGCCGCCGAGAATGACGGTTTGACCGTCCTTGACGGTGACAGTCGTATCAGCAGACCGTTCGGAGATCACTGCCGCATTCAGGCCTTCAGCCACTTGCAGAGTCTGGTTCGAAATTTGGGATATCTCAGGATTGATTTCGAGGTTGACGTAGCCATCCGGGTTGATGTGCGGCGTGACGTTGAGGATGATGCCAACGTCCTGATACTGGATGGTCGTAGAACTTTGCCCTCCGGCACTGGTGCTACCGGAAATGATGGGTACCTGGTCGCCGATCGTGATATTTCCTTCGGCGTTGTTCTGAACAAGCAGCGTCGGACGTGAAAGAATTTCAAGCTGACCTTCTGACTGAAGCGCCCGGAAGAGGAAGGCGAAATCTTCGCCGGAAACTGTGAGAGACAGACCGCCAAAACCGACGCCCGCAGCCCCAATATCGGTCCCGCCAACGATGTCGAAATTGGACCCCTGGATAACGCCATTTCCGCCGACCGTCGCTTTCTCGGAGAACAACAGGTCCTGGGCGGCGAACTCCACACCAAGCTCTGCACGATCGTTGATGGAAACCTCGGCGATCAGTACGGAAATCATGACCTGGGGTTCCGGACGATCGATCTTGCGAATGAGGTCCATATAGTCGTCGTAATATTTGGGACTGGCAGCGAAGAGGACGGCGTTGCTGGTCTCGTCGCTGACGACGGAAACAGTTCTTTCAGCACGCACGCGGATCGAGGTCTGGTCGTCGAGTTCAGAGTAAACCTGGTTCTCGGAATCGGCGAAGGATTCAAGCGCACTGGCGATGTCAGCAGCCGGGACGTAATTCGTGCGATAGACAGTCTGGACGCGATTTTGAATATCCTGCGCGTCGAGGGCGTTGATGAGTTCCTCAGCCATGCGCAGGTCGATCGCGTTACCGGCTGCTATGACCGCGTTGGTACGACGGTCAGCCGTGAAACGCAGCGGCTGGCGTGTACTGCTGCTACCCTCAGTCGAGATGGCAGCAGCGCCCCCGTCGCCACCGAAAACGATGCGTGATTCGAGGCTGCCGTCACCCTGGTCATCCGTACCGAAAATAGCGTCAAGCTTATCGACGATTTCGTCCGCGTCGGCATTTTTGAGTGGGAAGAATCGTATCTCAGCCGTGATGGGTTTGATGCGATCGATCTCCATAATCAGAGATTCGAGCATCCCCATGCTGGCGGATGGCGCCATCACCAGCACAGAATTCGTCCGAGGATCTGGCGTAATGGAGATGTCCTGACGGATGAGTTTTCGCGTCACGAATGTCCCGTCAGGGAGCGATTCGACAAAGGAAAGGATGACGGCATTTTCATCACTGTTGTCGCCACCATTGAGCGTTTCATCGAGCATATCGGCGAAATCTTCAGCCAAGGCTTGCTTGAGGCGGATGACCTTCACCATCATATCCACCACGGGTTCCGCCCGGTCGAGCTTCTTGATGATTGTTGCGATATTCTCCATCTCCGAAGCACCCGCCCAGACCACCAGCGCGTTGCTGCGGACATCCGGCTGAACGGCGATGGCTGCCGCAGTCCCCTGAGCCCCGTCACTTTGCTGCTGAAAAAGCTGATCCAACGTTTCCGCCACAGACTCAGCCTTGGCCATCGAAAGCGGGAAAATCTCGAACTGTTTGGCGATGTTGGATGGCTGATCGAGAAGCTTGAGAAGACTCTCGATGAGAAGGTGGTCGTCGCGGGATGCACTGGCGATTAAACTATTGGAAGCTTCGTCTGCCGTCACGTTGATCGGCGTGGCGTTGTCGTCGCGTCCTTCGTTCCGCTTCTCGAACAGATCCTGCATCTTGGTGGCCAGCTTGGCAGCCGAGCCGAACTCAAGGGTATAAACCTCAAACGTAGCGGACGGCGGGCCCGCCGGTGTGTCAAGCTGGCCGATGAGGTCGATGCAACGTGTCATGGCATCTTGGGTGCCGGAAAGGACGATCGTGTTGCTCCGCTCATCTGCAATCAGCGTCGGCTTCCTGAACAGATCGGGTTCCGCCGCCTCAGCCTGACGCTCATCGAACAGCGTCTTGAGCATTTCGGAAAGCTTGACAGCATCTGCGTGGGCAAGCTGGATGATTTTGGTTTCGTCGTTGAGGAGCGGGGAAAGTTCACCGTCCATTTGCTCGATCAGGCTTTGAGCTATCGAGAGATTGGATTTTGAAGCGCTGACGACGATCGCATTGGAGCGGGCGTCAGACATGATCGTCACCTTGTTCCGTTCGACGACGAGTTCGCTTTCAACACCAGCCGTCGAGCGAAACAGACCCTGATCGAAAAGATCCTTGAGCTTCTCAGTGACGTCGGCTGCTACTGCATTCTCCAAAACGAAAATGCGGATGACACCGTCAAGGGCCGGCACGACGTCGATGACCTCCACCAGACGGAGAATCTCGTCGTAATTCTCCCTGGAACTGGCCACGAGAATGGTGTTCGTCGTGGCATCTGCGGAGACTGCGATGCGGTCAGCCGGGTTTTCAACCTGCCCCGTCGCAAGGCGTTGCTGCATGCGTTCTTCAAAGAGAGACTTTAACATATCCGAGACTTGGGTGGCATCGTTGTTTTCGAGCGTCAGGAGTCGGATTTCGGCGATGGGCGAGAGCGGCTGACGCTCCAGTCGCGATACAAGCGTCTCGATTTCGGCAAAATCTTCGTTGTTGGAGGCGATGATCAAGGCGTTGGTTCGCAGATCGGAGACGATCACTGGCGTATCCTCGGGTTGATCGTCAGCGCTTCGGAGGGCGGCTTTCCTGGCCCATAGCTCGTCGATCTTGCTCGCGAGATCGGCAGCGTTCGTATTCTCGCAGTTGATGATCCGGATCGTGTCGATAAGGCGGTCGCCAGCCACGTTAAGCTGCTTGGAAATACGCTCGATCTCGGCGTGATTCTGCTCGGAAGCAGACACAATCAGAGCGTTGCTGCGGACATCAACCGCCAGAAAAACCTGCTCGCGGGCGATGGCCAACGCACCAGCATCGGTTTCGCCAAGCAGCTCGATCCGCTTGTCAAACAGTTCCTGAACGATGGCAGCCACACGACTCGCGTCGGCATGGTCGCCCAGGAATAAAAGTCTCAGCGGAAATTTTACAGAGCTGACGGGAACATCCAGTTCGGCGATCACGCCACCGGCGATCTCGATTTGAGCGGGACGACCCGAAACGATCAGCGTATTGGTCCGTTTATCCACGGCGAGACCAACGTTGTAGACGACGGCGCTGCCGAATTCAGTCTCGGGGACTGCCTCAGTCTTGGACCCGCCCGGGGCACGCTCGGGGAGTTTTTTGCCCTCGTCGAACATCGTTTTGAGCGTATCGAGCACGGATTCGGCATCGGCGAATTTCAGCGGAAAAACACGCATCGCAAGATCGTGACCCGTGGGATAGCTGTCCAGCAACTCGATGATCTCGCCGAGTGGTGCGATGTTTTGCTCGATCGTAGCCACGATCAGCGAATTCGTGCCCTTGTCGTCGATGATCCGGAGGGGTTTCGTCAGGTCGAGGGGTTCAAACTCGATGAGCGCACCGTCCGCACCACGCTTGATGATGCTCAAACGCCGGATGGTTTCCTGAACGCTTTCCTGGCCTGTGGAGGACTCAAGCATCTCTGTAAGGACGTCGGCCAGCTTATCGGACTCTGCGTTGAAGAGAGGGTAAATTGCCAGTTTAATGTGTCCAGCACCAGCCGTCGGTTCCACATCGATGGAATCAATGATGGACTGCACGCGAACACGGAGTTTTGAGGGGGCGAATACAGTGACACTGTTATCGGCATCGTTGACCGTGATTGTGATCTGCTCGTTTTCATCAGCACCCTGGATGGCCTGGAGCTTCTGGATGACCTCTTCAAGCTGCTCTTTAACTTCGGTTGCCCTGGCGAATTTGATTTTGAACTTCATGAGTTCGAATTCGGGGAGGACATCTGGGATTTCGTCGATGGCGCGGGCGATTTCCGCGACGCGGTCGAGGCGTGATTCCGGGCCGACGATGTAGAGCTTGTTTGCGGAGATGGCGAAGATCGAAATGCTCTGGTTGGGGAGGTCGTTCAGTCCAGGCCAGACGCTGTTGATGATGGGTTCGAGTTTTTCGGCGATCTGCTGGGCACCGGCGTTTTCGAGGACGATGAGGCGGAATTCCTTCTGGGGGAGCTGCTTGTCGATTTCGTCGAGGAAGGCTGTGAGGATGTCGAGGTCGGTGGAAGGTCCGATAAGGATGATTTCTCCGGATGGGAGCGTTTCGACCTTGATCTGGTTTCCGCTGAGGTTGAGGCGGAGGTCGCGGGCAGCGCTAGATGCCTGAGCCTGTTCTCCAGATGCCTGAGCCTGTTCTCCAGATGCCTGAGCCTGTTCGCCGGGTGCCCGAGCCTGTTCGCCGGGCTGGTTTTGCCGGTTTGCGGGCTGGTTTTGCACGCTGGCGGGTTGGTTTTGCCGGTATGCGGCCTGGTTCCGGTCCTCGGTGCCCATGAGCCGTTTGAGCGCTCGGGCCTGCTCGGATTCCTGATCGCTCTGCTGGGCGAACAGGGGTGCGAGCGAGAGTGTTGCGAGGAAGGCGACCGCCGGGATGATCCAGAGGGTACGCCGTGACGGGTTGTTTCGAACCGAGTGGATGATTCTGTCAAACATTCTGATCCGTTTCATGATTTGTAATGCCAGCGCCCAGCATCCTTGCCTGCACGCAGGGTCCAGTCCCTGAGTGGTTTCATCATCTCGACCGGCACACCCACGATGTGGGGTGCGTGAGACGATACCTGTCCATCATCTGCGTGGTGACGCGCGATTTCGATTGTAGAAGTAGAGCCCGCGCTAACCTGCTCCCGCTACGTCACGGGGGTTAGTGTACACACCATTTGTACCGGTGGGAAGGAAAAAAGGCTGCGGCAAAATTGCCCCAGCCTGGAAGAAAGTGGGTTGTTTTTTTGCAGTTTCTTATTTTCCGCCGCGTCTGGGTGCGCCCCGGTTTGATCGTCGGCTTGAGCCTCGGCTGGATCCTCGGTTGGCGCCTCGGTTGGCGCCTCGATTTGAGCCGGTGGATCTTCGGTTTCCGCCCGATCTTGATCCAGTTCGACGGGCTGGGTTCGCTCCAGTGGACTGTGATATCTCATTGATGAGGCGTTCCACATCGGCGGACGAGAGGTTTGTCGGGTTGATGATGCGGGTGCTCATTCCGCCGGTGGTGCCCATGCCTTCCAGGGTTTTTGCGAGGTTCCTGGTTTCTGCGAACAGGGCTGGGTCGCCGGTGACGACGAGGCTTCTGGAGCGTCTGTCGGCTGAGATGATGACGATTCCGGGATCGACGCCGAGTCGTTGTGCCCGGATGCGTTCTCCCTCGTTGATGGTGGTTTCGACGGTTCCAGCCAGTTCGTCGACGTTGACGCCGTCTGCGACGGCGATGAGGAGGTATTTTTCGACATCGACCATGGCTTTGGTGTCGAGTTCGTCGATCATGTCCTTAATCATGTTGAAATCGGTTGGGGTTGATCGGATGATGAGGATTTTGCTGGTATCGTCTGCGACGATGATTGGGGCCATGCTTCTCGATGTGCTGCTGTTTCGCCGGCTGCTGCCGCGTCGTCCGCGGTTGCCGCGTTGCTGCGCGAAGATCTGCGTGAGTTTTGGTTCGATCTGCGATGGTCTGAGGTGTTTCACGGGTACGATTCTTGGGGCGTTTCCGGCGCTTTCGACCTCGACATCGAGGAGTGCGATGGTTTTCTGGAGTCGTGCGAGTTCGTCCTCATCTCCGGAGATGACGAGTGTGTTGTTCAGTGGGTTTGCGGTGATGCGGACGTTCCCGGTGAGTTCGCCTCCAGCACGGTTTTTACCGCCACTGGCGGATTTTCGCAGGTAATTTTCGAGGATTTCCCTGGCGATTTCGGCTTCGAGGTGTTTCAGGGAGACCAGTGCGATGCTGCTGTTTTCGTCTCTTGGGATGTCGATTTCTGCAATCACCTGTTCGACGAATTTGAAACTCATGGGTCCGCCCATGCAGACGAGTGCGTTGGATCGCTGGTCTGCGACGGCTGTGAATGCGTCCAGGTTCATTTTTCCTCGGAGTTGCTGGGCGAGTTGTCGGACCATGTCCATAAGCTGGGCGTGGACCTCGGTTGCCTGGGCGTGCTGGAGTCGGAAAATTCGGGTGCTGATGTTCACGTTGGACTGGTCCATCGTGCGTGCGAGGGTTTCGATGTCTGCGAAGAGGTCGTCTGGGGCGGTGATGATGAGTTGGTTTGAGATGTCGTCGCCGACGATTTTGACTGTGCTGCTGTTGCCACGTCCGCCTCGAGAGTCGAAGACTGTCTGCAGCGACCGTGCGACTTCACTGGCGGTTCCGGAGGTCAGTTTTATGACGCGTGGTTTGGCGAGTTCTGCTGCCTGGGCGTCAAGCTCTTCGGCGCGTGTGACGATTTCGTCGCGGATGTGGGTTGGTGCGGTGATGAAGAGTGTGTTGGAGGCGGCGTTTCCGACGATGCGGATGCTTTGGGCGCTTGATTCGCGACTGCCACCGCGTCCTGCTCCGTACACTTCGTTGAGTGTGCGGGCGATATCGTCTGCGGATGCATTATCGAGTCGGAGCGTGATGGCTGTCGCATCTTCGCCGAGGTCTCGGTCGAGGTCATTGATGACTTCTTCAATTTTGATGAGGTCGGGCTGGTGTGCGGAGACGATGAGGGTGTTGGTTCTTGCGTCTGATGTGAAAGTGGCGTCGTTGACCTTGAGCGGATCGTATTCGTTGCTCTGATTCGATCCGCTTCGAGATGTGCTTCCGAAAATTTCCGTAAGTCGCGTTTCGATGGCGGTCGCGTCGCCGTGTTTGATGGTGTAGATTTCGCGCACGAGTGGTGGGATTTCCTGTCCTTCGAGTTTGTCGATGAACTCTTCGATGAGGTCGAGGGCGGGCTTGGGGGCGCGCACGAGGAGTGTGTTGGCGGCTGGGTTGCTGGTGATTTTCACATCTGTTGAGATATTGATAGAACCCCCTTCACCGCCAGCGCCGCCAAGGTTCATCAGCGCATCTTCGACCTGCTGCTGGATGCCCTGGTTTCCTCTGCTGTTTCGATTGTTTCGGCCTCGCCCGCTGGTTCTGGGTTGTGCGGAACGGCGGGTTGGCTGGCGTGCACCAACGCCGAGGAGTACCTTGAGTTGTTCCTCGACCTCTGATGCGCGGAGTTTGGTGAGTTTGAAGATGCGGAAGTCGTTCGTGACGTCTGGCGGGCGATCGACGATGGCGATGAGTTCCATGATGATGGGGAAATCTTCGGTGTTGGCACGGACGATGATGGATCGTGTTTGTGGGTCGGGTGTGATGCGAATTTGTCCCATGGATGCTTTTTTGGGACCGTCTTTTTCTTCGGTTTTACCTGGTTCGGGTTCGGTTGGTGGTACCGCACCGGCTGCTCCACCGCGTGCGGCGTTTTGCATCTTGCGCATCTGGTCCCGCATTTGACGAATCTGCTGTTGGGCTGCTCCTTGTTGTTTGTTCGGGTTTCTTCCACGACTGGCAGAACGCTGTGCGTTGAACATGGATTCGAGGATGTTTGCGACGACCTGTACGTCGCGGTATTTGATGCGGAATACGCGGACGTCTGCCTTGCCCGTCCCCGCTTCTGCTTCGTCCATGATGGCTTGTAGTGCGGTTTTGACTTCGTCTACCTCGCGTGGTGGACCGCTGATGACGATGACGCCGCCACGGTCATCGTAGCGAATGGTGACGCCGGAGACATCCTGCGCTGCATCGCCTTCATCCGCTTGGCTGTCGCCAGTCTGGTGGTCGTCACCCGCCTGAGCGTCGTCGGATTTCTGAGCATCGCCACCTTCCTGAGCATCGTTGCTTTCCGGGGTATCGCCACTTTTCTGAGTATTTCTGGAGTCTGCGAAGCTGTTCCGAATTTGATTTTTGGCTTGTCGCTGTGCGTCGTCATTGGTCTGCTCGTTGCCTGCTGGGGTATCATGGGTCAGCCCAAGTGCAGCCATCGCATGTGCCTTCATCAGAATCGACAGAGGCGTGGGCAGGACGCCATATGTGGCTGGTCGCAGGGTGTTTTTCGAGGAGACGCCTTCCTTGTCTGTCTTTTTCTGCTCCGAAGCTTTGTTGGTACTGGGTTTGTATGCTCCGAGTTCCTCTACGGTGGGAACCTCCGTGCCCATTGATTTGAGGTCGAGACCGAGGGATGGCAAGCGTTCCTTCAGTTGGATCGCCATGGACTTGGCTGTCCCGCCCTTGACCACGACGAACTCAAAAGCTCTCGTTGGAGCGTCGGTGGATTCCTTATCGACGAATTTGACGATCTGTTTTTTGACGTATTCATCGTGCTTTGGCAGACACTTGACGACGAGCATGTTCGTTCCGGAGACGTAATCGACCTCGGGTGCTTCGCCGCCATAAGGCCAGAGTGTTTCAAGCACATTTTCGAGTTTGATGCTGGCGTCGAACGCATCGGCATTTTCCAGTTCGTAAATCAGGATGGGCATGCCGCCTTCGCCATCGCCTCCGATGTCCGGATCTTTACCTTCTTCGCCATCGTACATCAGGACGACCTTGTCGATTTCGAAAAACTTGGCGGGCGTCGCGCTGACCACGAGCGTCTTGGACCAATAGTCAGATGTGATGGTGATTTCAGAGCCGTAATGGACTGTGTTGGATTTGAAGAAATCAAGTCCGTCCGCGTCGCCGCCTGTGTTGGACTTGGGTTTGGGTCTACCGCTCGCAGTCGTATCGCAGAGGGCGAGGATGCTTTCGGCCAGCTTCTCGGGGTCTGCCTCTCTCAGCTTGTAGATTTTGAGCGTTCTGTTGCTGGTCGCTTCGGAGTCGAGCTGGCGAATCCATGTTTCGACCTGATCGACATCTTCACGGACGCCGCTGAGTACCACGGAGTTTCCGCCGGGCGCTGAGACGATGGTGACGTCCATATCGCCATCGCTGGTCGCCTTGGCCACCGTGCTGGATGCCTTGCCGGAACCGCCTCGGCGGACGCGCGGCGGTTTTTTTCCTCCGGATGTGGCGGCGCTGGAGATCATCGCACTGATCGTCTGCACCATTTCCTCCGGGGATGTTCGCGAGAGCATGATCGTTCGCATGATCCGCTCGTCCTCATCGACCGGTTTGTCGAGCATGGCGATGAGTGTTTCTGCGTCGGAGAAGAGTGTGGCTGGCGCTGCGACGATGATGTTCTCTCCGAGGATGTCTGGTGAGACGGTGATGCTGGAGGTTTTCGGTTGACTCGTACCACGCTTGCCATCCTTCTCGGATGCCAGCTCGCCCGTCGCACGCAGCTCCTTTTCACGCATCTGGAGCAGTGGTTCGATCATGGCTGCTATGGCGTCTGCTTCCCCGTTTTCGACAGGGATCAGGCGTACGATCAGTTTCTCCGGTGGATCGCCCTGCAGGAGAATTTCCATCTTTGCTTCGATGTCGGGAAAATCCTCGGCTGACGCGGTGACGACGATATTGCGAGAACTGGTCAGTGGTACGATGCGGACGGGTACGACAATTTTGGCACCACGTTTTGGGGCGCTTGCCGGACGTGGACCTGTACCTGAGATGAGCAATTCCAGATTGGAAGCGACCGCGTTGATATTGTGTCCGGTGGGTACATTGTAGACACGCGTCTCGGTCTGCGGAGCGTTCTCGACGTCCAGCCGGTCGATCAGATCGGCCACTGCATCCATGTCTTCCGGGCGGGCGCGGACCACGAGGGTTCGTCCCACAAGCCCAACGACGATGGCTGCCTCGTTCTGGGTGGGCTGATTTCTACGGGCAGCCTTGCTGCCTGCATCGCCGATGACGCCTGAGTCGATGAGCGCTTTGATTTCGTTCGGTTCTGCATATTGGATGGGGAAAAATCGTCGGACTTTGTCTGGTGACGCGACATCGACGGCTGCGATGAGTTCGCGCATCTGTTCGAACTGCGCTGGTGTCGCACCTGTTACCAGAATGGCTTTCTTGGCTGGTACGAATTTCGGTCCGGGTGCAGATTTTGCTTTTGCGACGCCGAACACATCAGTGAGGATCAGGATGGCTTCATCGGGTTTCATGCTCTTCAGGGTGATCGCCTGATGCCCATCCCCCTTGCTTGCATGTCCATCGATGCGTTCATAGAGCGGTTTGTACTTGCTCTCCCACTCTTCGTCGGTGCAGAGGACGTAGACTGTGCGGGATTCTTCATCTGCATGCCAAATGCCACCGCTGCTGCTTGGACGTGGTTTGCGACGTCCGCCGGGTGGTTTGGCTGCACCGGCGTCCCCCTGTGCATCGAGCAGCGCGGCGATTTCCATCGCTTTTACGGGTGAGGCGTTCTTGAATGTGAACATGTGCAGTGTCGGGATCGCGCCTTCGATATCGAGGCGGCGGATCACGCTTCTGGCCAGCTCGACATCCTCCTCCGTCCCAGCCAGTATGATGGATCTGGAGCTGGATTCGACGATGGCAGTGAAGGGGTCTGTACCGCCCTTGGGTTTCTGCGTGTTGACGACCTGCATCACAATGTTGACGAGCTGGTCGGGAACGGCGTGGTCGATGGGGATGAAGACCGGGCCATTGTCCTCGCTCGGAACATCGAAAATGGCCACATATTTTTTGATCTCCTTGATATCGTCGGGGGTCGCCTGCACGATCAGCGTATTCGTTCTCAGGTCGGGGATCAGCAGCATCCCGTCTTTCTCGACATTTGAAGCTGCTGACTGCTTGTTGCCGGATCGTTTGCGGCGGCTTGGGGGTTTCGTTGTCGGAGTCGCCGCCATCTTTTCCCCTGTGAGCAGGGGTTTGATGATATTCAGAAGCTCATCGGCTGGACGGTGGTTGATGAGGATGAGCTCAAGAACTGCATCTTCGCCGATGGGAATGTCAACGAACTCGAGCATCTCCTCGATCTCGGCAATCCGCTTGGGAACCGCTCGGACAATGATGACACCCTGTGCATCGTCGGGGAAAAGGATGGTCCGCTCCCCTGGCAGCGCAACGTTGTCATTTCTCGATCCCCGGGAACGCTTCGCGCCACCTGCCGGAGCATCGCCAAGGTCTTCCATCAGCATCCTGAGCTTGCTGATGGCATCTGTTGGCGTGAGGTTTTCGACTGGAATCTTCTGAAGCACACGAGGATCGTCGCCTGCACCTTCAAAGAGCAGGATCAGCGATAGATACTTGTTGATGTCTTCGACCAGGGCGAAGATGGACAGGGAATTCGTCTCGCCCACCTGTGCAATACGCACATAATCGGGCAGAAAATCACGCAGCATGGTGTAGTCCGCCACCGACTTGTCCTGCGGAGAATACAGCAGCATGGCGATGTCGTGCTCTTCCAGATTGGCAGCCTTAAAAGCGTCCACATTCAGAAAGATGTGGTCCAGGGAGATCCAGCGGGGCAAATCCGCGACCCGCTTCACCTCAAGCTGACTGCCATCATAGGCAAGCCAGAACGGTTCAATCGGTTTGTGGCGGAAGAGGATTTTTCGCACACGTCCCAGCGCATCCTCAAAGGACATCTCCTCGGAATCGACGAATGTGACCACGCCAGCTGGCGCATCCCCCACCACGTTCAAACCAGCCATTCGCGCAAAATTCTCCACCAGATCCTTGTACGTCCCATCGACGATGGAAAAGGTGTATGTTCGCTCTTCGGCGGGTTTGAGCATGTTTTCCGCGTCAAGATTGAACTTTGCAGAGACAGCCACTCCCTCAGACCGGGGTACTGGCGGTCGATTGGGCGTTGTGGACCCCTTTGGACGTCCGCCCCTCGGAGGCGTTGTCGTTTTTGGTGTCGTCTTGGGCGTTGTTTTCGGACTGCTCGCACCGGATTTCGTACTGGTACGACCGCCAGGTTTACGCGGCGGTCGGCGGTTGGAGCGACGGCGACTGGAACCGGATTTCTCGTCCTTTTTCGCCTGTAGAAACTGCGACGATCCTGGCTTCCACGATGATGCCAAAACAGCATCACCCAGCAGCCCAGAGGGGGATCCGCCATCAGATCCGTCACCCTCAGCACCAGCGACCACTGAGGTGGCAGACACGCTGAGCGTGATCGCAACAGTTAGAACCCATCGGACAGCCACACGGCAGTGACGCTTCAGCGGCGATTCATACATTCTGTATTACTCCACAATCCGGCAGTCAGCCAATCGTTCGGCGACCACCAAAAAACTATATCTGGTACCATGAAATCATCAGCATCTGGTGCTGACTGAATCAAAATCCGGTGATGCGACAGGCGACATCTGAGCAGGCAGGACCGCGGAAAGTAATCACAACCGCCACCGACGACGATCGTCGCCCACCTTGCACCTCAAAAGCCCGCCATCGCCATCACTTTTTCGCAGAACCCTTGCCTTCCTTTGTACCGTTCGTTCCTTCTTTTGGTTTCGGTTTCATATCTGGTTTTGAGATCACCTTGGATTTCGGTGCTACGTTCTTGTCGCCCGGCTTCTCTGGCGGCTTGGACGTGTCACCTGCAGCAGGCGAAGCTTTTTTAGGAGCACCACTCCCTGGTCGTCCTCGGAACGGACTGGATGGACGCTTTGTGGGAGGCAGTTTACTGGTGGTTTCAGGTCTCTTCGCGGCAGACGGTTTCCGTGTGGGTGGAACGGTGTTCCTGGCTGCGCCCCTGGCAGAAGGTTGTCGATCCGATTTTGCAGCATCCCCGGAATTCACAGATTCGCCAGATGCCCTGCCCTGTTCAGCCTGCTCCTTACCAGCTTCCTTATCAGCTTTCTTCTCGGCAGCTTCCTTGACAGCTTCCTTGACAGCGTCCTTCTCTGCAGCTTCTTTCGCAGCTTCCGCAGCTTCCGCAG
>JAJRYY010000145.1 GCA_024275565.1 Planctomycetota bacterium | reverse complement strand
GTGATGCTGCGTTTTTTCGGTGGCCTCACGCAACAGGAAATCGCCAAGGCGATGGGGCTGTCCCTGGCGACCAGTCGCAGGCGTTGGGAGTTGGCTAAAGCGTGGCTGTCCAGGGAGATGGAGGAACAATAAAATCGCGTCTCCGGGCTGAAAATTGAAAAATAATTGAGCGCTTTGCGATCCGGATTACGGTTGAATATGGGGCATGGGTATTGTTATGCAAAAACACAACCGAATTCAGGATATGTTCGACGCTGGGACTGAAAAGCAACCGCACGAGTGGGAAAGTTTTCTATTTCAGGAGACGTCGGACCCTGAAATCAGGTCGGAAACATTGGCCCTTCTGCGTCATTACAAGAAATCTTCCGATTTTCTGGAACGTCCTGCTTTTGAGACCTATTCGGCGTTGGCTCGGTCTGCCTGTGACACTTTGGGCGAGTTTCAAATTAAGCGTGAGCTTGGCCGAGGCAGTATGGGTGTCGTCTATCTTGCACAGGATTCTACCCTTGAACGACAAGTGGCCTTGAAGGTGCTCGCTGCGCACCTTGTCGGGTCGCCCACAGCGGTCAAACGGTTTCGCCATGAAGCCAGGGCAGCAGCTTCGCTGAATCATCCTGCCATCGTACCCATCTATCGTTTTGGCGAGAATGATGGTGAACAATTTATCGTCATGGAGTACGTTGCCGGCCACACCCTTGCGGAGCAAATGCTGGCTCTGAGAGGGTTTCAAGCGACCACCGGTTCCGAAAAACTGTTCGATGATGGTGCTTCTACAGATTTTGAATCTGATACAAATCATGTGAGGCAATGCGCTGAACTGGTTTCGAGGATTGGCGATGCCCTGGACTATGCCCATGACCAGGATGTACTCCATCGCGATGTCAAGCCGTCGAATATTTTGATCGATTCAGACGGGCGACCACGGCTCACAGATTTTGGTGTTGCCAGGCTGGCGTCTCAAGAGGCGCTCACTCAGACGGGCGATGTTGCCGGCACATTGTGCTATATGAGTCCCGAACAGGCGTCCGCCGGAGTTCTGGATCGACGGTCGGACGTGTTCTCACTTGGCGTTGTACTCTACGAGATGCTCGCAGGACAAAAGCCATTCAAGGGGAACAGCATACAGGAAGTCGTCAATGCGCTTGCCTCCGAAGAGTTCATACCGTTGCGTTCCACGAATCGTTTCATCAGCCGAGACCTAGAAACGATTTGCCACAAGGCAATCGAAAAGAATCCCGACGATCGCTACCCCACAGCCAGGCATTTCGCAGCCGATCTTAAGTGCTTCCTGCGGGGTGAGTCCATTCTTGCGAGGCCGCCGAGTCCGGTAAAACGCACGATCCGCTGGATGCATCGACGAAGGGTGGGGGCGATGATCGCCTTGTGTCTTGCGCTGTCCGGCATTGCGACCGCGGGTGTTGCAGTCGGCGTTCACGAGTACCGTCAGAAGCAGGTGGATTTTTCATGCTACGTTGCGGACGGTATCGAGCAGGTGAAAGTCGGGCGAAGAGCCTGGGATGCCGACACAAATCAATATGGCCCTATGGAATACATGGGCACCACACCGATCGAAAACCGCTACATCGAACCAGGCAAGTATCGTTTCTTTATGGTGGGAACAGATCACCTCGGTGCGGAAGTTGATGAGTTCCTGCTCGCGCGGGTATTTACACTAACGGCCGTTGTCACGGATGAAGCGTTCAGGGAGCATGACGATCTTGGCTCTAGCGGCGTCGAATCTCATGATGCGCGCAAGGATGTACGGCATGCCGTCCGGCTCACGGATTGGTCGAAGTCGCCTGCAGACATGGCTATGTTCGAGGAAGGGGAGTATTTCGTAGCGTTGCCGATCTACCTGCGTCAAACCGATAGTGACAAGATGGAAACAGCGAGGCTTGAAGGGTTCTACCTGGATCGAACTGAGATATCGAACTCCGAATATGCTGAATTCCTGGCTGCGACCGGGCGCCCCAAGCCGAAATTCTGGAAGCAGGCGGGATACGATGGATTGGATGCACCGCTTCGACCCGCCATCGGAATGACCAATGGCGACGCACATTGTTTTGCTCGATGGCATGGACTTCGTTTACCGACTTCTCAGGAATGGGAAGGCGCGGCGCGAACGCCCGATGGCCGCCTGTATCCCTGGGGTATGCTTGATGACGCTCCGGAAGAATCCGCCCCATCCTACGATGCTCTTGTCGCCGCTCAGAACAATGATACACAGATACAGTTCCGCGCGTATCTGAATCATACGTCCGACGTGGATGCTCGGACCGAAGATAAAACGGAAAATGGCGTTTTACGACTTTGGGGCAATGTCGGCGAACTAACCTCAACCAACGGTATCGGGGGAGCGTCTGATCGGATTATCATACGCGGGGGAAGTTGGGCAACACATCCGGTATCATATGACCTTGGGCGCAGAAATGTGATGCCAATCGAATACGGCTCTGTGCTGATTGGCTTCAGATGCGCTCGGAGTCTGGAAATGATAAGGCTTCAACCTGAGGAGTAGGAAAGGCAGATGACCGGGGTGTCAGCGTGCTCGTACAACATTTCGTGCAATCAGTGGCGAGTGACTACAAATTGTCATCCACCAAAAATGGCTGCCGTCAACGCTGTACTCAGCACGGAACTGGATGGAATCATCACGTCATCATCGAAATTCTGTTATACCCCCTGGATGTAGGTGATTGGGTTCGTGTAAATGGCTCCTGTTGGGGGTCGGGGTTGGTTGATTGTTGACAAGTTTTCGGGATTTTGACATGGTTGGTTTGTTGCGGCGGGTGAACCCCGCTTTCAGGGCCAATGTCGGGCAATAGCCTGACCTACCTATATACCCGTACCTTAGATACCCGTAGTAGAAATGAGATTTTGCGAGCATGAGTGAGACGACATCTATGGTTACTGATGAAAAGAGTGGGGCAGCCGGTGCATCTGGGAAGAAGACCACCCGGGTATGCATTACGGGCGGAGCGGGGTTCCTTGGGATCAACCTGACGCGCTATCTGCTCGAACGGGGATACGAGGTTACGTCGCTGGATGTGATCGAATTTGACTATGCGGACTGCATGGACAGGATCAAGATTTTCACGGGCGATATTCGTGATCCGAAGGCTGTCGCGGAGGCGGTGAAAGGTTGCGATATGGTGGTGCATACTGCGGCTGCCTTACCACTCTACACGCCGGAGGATATTCGCACGACTGATATTGACGGTTCCAAAAATGTGATGGAGGCGTCGCTGGCTGCTGGTGTGGAGCGGGTTGTCCATATTTCTTCGACGGCGGTTTACGGTATCCCGGATCATCATCCGCTGGTTGAGACGGACCGGCTGTATGGGGTTGGACCCTATGGTGAAGCCAAGGTCGCGTCGGAGGCGATGTGCGAGTCGTATCGGGGCAAGGGTATGTGTGTCCCGATCATTCGTCCCAAGTCATTTGTGGGTCCGGAGCGGCTGGGCGTGTTCGCGCTTTTTTACGACTGGGCGAAGGATGGGAAGGGGTTCCCGATGATCGGGAATGGGAAGAACCGCTATCAGCTATTGGATGTGGAGGATCTTTGCGAGGCGATTTATCTTTGCATGACGCTGGATCGTGAGGCGGTGAACGATACGTTCAACATCGGAGCCAAAGAATTCACGACGATGCGAGAGGATTATCAGGCGGTTCTGGATGAGGCTGGTTTTGGGAAGAAAATTTCTGGTTTTCCAGCGACGCCGATGATCTGGACGTTGCGCGTACTGGAGTTATTCAAGATGTCGCCGCTGTATAAGTGGGTATATGAGACAGCCGCCGAGGATTCGTTCGTGTCGATCGAGAAGGCTGAGCGGGTTCTGGGGTATGCTCCGAAGTATTCCAATAAGGATGCACTGGTTCGGAACTATCGGTGGTACATTGCGAATATGGCAGCGTTTGAGAATTCCAGTGGTGTGTCCCATCGCGTTCCGTGGAAGCAGGGTGTTCTGCGGTTTGCGAAGTGGTTTTTTTAAGCTTGTTGCCGCGGGATGAAGTGCAGACGTCGATGTCGGGCGAAAGCCTGACCTGCCGGATGCCTGACCTACCGGATGGTTGTGGTCAGGGTGGCGGATCTGGCGGACTGGTCCGGAGCCGTGATACCCAGGCCAGGAAAATCAATGCCGAGCGCTTTGCGGAAGTGGGCAATGGGGGATGATTGATCGCCCGAGACGATGCGCGGTGTGGTGGGGTCGGTTTCCAGAATTGAGTTATGAGATTGCAATGCCTGGACCCGCCAGGTCAGTGGGTGCGTTGCGAACAGGATGCGCGAGGATTCCGCATCGACCCCGACAAGCCACAACGCGGATTCATCATCCATACCAGTGAGTGTAATCGAGAGTTGGTCGCCGAAACCTAGCGTGATGTTGTGGTGGAACAGGTTGCGGGCTTCATCCAGCCAGGCGGGGATGGCCGGGACTTCCAGGACGGTCTGGTCGTTGAGTGTGATCGTGTGTGCTCGTCCGCCGGTGGTGTAGAGCAGTGTTACCTCGCGTTTTCGGCTCCAGAACGCTTCCCCCATCCCAGTAATAACGTCGATGGATTCTGCAGCGAGGTTGAGCATGCCTTTGATGCTGATGCGTTCGAGCGTGAGGGCGTTGTTGACGCCGCCGCCGATGCCGATGTAAACATTCTCGGGGATGTCGCTTTCGTTTAGAGACCGGTGAAGCTGCTTGTCAATGCCCGATGACCGCAGGGTACCATACACATCAGTGCCACGAAGTGACATTGTAATGCCCTGCATACCGGGCTTGATGCGGAATCCCCAGTTTGGTTGTACGGGGAGGTTGATAGCCGATAGTTCGCACCAGTCGCTCTCCGCCGACGGGCCGAGCCGTCCGAAATGCAGACGCGTCAGGGCTGAGCTTCCGGAGAAACGATGAGCCATGGGCCTATGGACGGTCAGCTCGAAGAGTCCGTCGGAGTTGGCATTTGCTTCCATGTGCAGGCCTTCCGGCAAAAAAGGTATGGGCCAGATGAATTGCGATACGCCTATGCGCGCAGGGTCGTTGCGGAGGTTGCGTTTTTCCGTGTTCCATCGTCCCGCCAGCGGAGCACCGAGGGTGAAAAGTCGCCTTTGGTTGCGGGATGTAAGCGTTGCGTTTGCAAGGTGCTTGTTTTTCGCAGGCGGTATGACGCGGAGCGCACCGCGGGCGAAGTCGTTCAGAATGCGTGATTTTTCCGCATAGTCCAGGTGTGTTGGGATGGTATGACGCGAATCCACACTCAAGGTTGGAATGCTCCCTTTGTCGCGATCGGACCAGCGGTGGTTCCGTGACGATTTCAGCTTGAGCGTTGGCAGACGCAGGATTGGTGTGACCTTGATGATCTTTGAGAGGTATGTGTACCGCGGGCCGAGCAATTCCAGCGTGTATTGACCGGGCGCGACGTGGGGGAGCTCGCAGGGCGTGGAGAGCGCCATACCCGTGGCATCGGTGATGAGGTATCCATTCAAAAGGACCTTTGCGCCGGGTGGATCAGAAACCAATGACAGGGCGATGGCGTCCGTCCACCACACTGGTGGCGGAGGCGGGGGCGGGGGTACTTCGGGCTGAGTCTGTTCTTCGGGCCTGGACGGTTTATCTGGAATCTGAACTTGATCAGGCGATGGTTCTTGCGGGATGTCCTGACCTGCAATGATACCGGAGCACAGTCCAAGTACCGCCAATACATTGAAGACTCGAAAAATCATTGAGCGATCCTTTGCTTGACGTTCTTTTTCAACATACGACGCAGGATAGCGAGGAGTGTCGAGGCTTCGAGGTAGGCTGGCGGGAGGCGAAGGTGGATCGTTTTCGGATCGGGTGAGCGGACCGTCCCGGGTGCATCCGCGAACAATTCCTGCACAACTGCCAGGTTATCGATCGTGAACACGATGTCCGCATCGTGGTGGATGATCGATTTGATGCGCCATTTTGCAGCCAAAACGCGGATTTCCGCCAGATGAAGCAGGCGCTCGACAGGCGTAGGGTAGGGTCCGAACGTGTCTGCCAGTTCCTTTTCGAGCGTGTCGAGGTCAGCCGCAGTCGTACATCCGGAGATGCGGCGGTAGGCATCGATCCGGGTGCGTTCAGCCGTGATATACCCTTTGGGGATGTGAGCCACGATGTTGAGTTCGAGATGAACGGGGTCGGGGATACGTAGCGGTTGACCCTTCATGCGGCGGACGGCATTATCGAGGAGCTGACAGTACATTTCGTATCCGACGGCGGCGATGTGCCCGCTTTGTTCTGCCCCGAGGAGATTGCCCGCACCGCGGATTTCGAGGTCACGCATGGCGATCCGGAACCCCGCGCCGAGATCGCTGAATTCTTCGATGGCTTTGAGCCGCTTGGCTGCTTTGGGCGTCACAACTCTGTCACCCGGGAGCAGGAAATAGCAGTAACCACGGTGGGCTGATCTTCCGACGCGTCCGCGAAGCTGGTGGAGGTCTGCAAGTCCGAAGCGGTCGGCGTTGTTGATGAAGATCGTGTTGACGGATGGGATATCGATGCCACTTTCGATAATCGTAGTGGCGAGCAGGATGTCTGCTTTTCGGTTCACGAAGTCGCGCATGACCTTTTGAAGCTGACCCTCCTTCATCTGGCCATGGCCAATGAGGATACGCGCTTCGGGGACGATTTGTGTGATGCTGTGTGCGATTTCTTCGATGTTGTGGACGACGTTGTGGATGAAGTAGATTTGACCATCGCGGTTCAATTCGCGTAGGACGGCATCGCGGATGACGTCGGGGTGGAACTGGCAGACCTGCGATGCGATCGCTCGGCGGTCGAGAGGCGGCGTCTGGAGGCAGCTGATGTCTCGCAGGCCAACGAGTGACATGTGGAGCGTTCGCGGGATAGGCGTCGCCGACAGGCTCAATACGTCCACCGTCGCTCGCATCCGCTTGAGTCGCTCCTTGTGATCGACGCCGAAACGCTGCTCTTCGTCGATGACAACCAGTCCGAGATCGGCGAAGGCGACGTCCTTGCTGAGCATCCGATGGGTCCCAATCAGGATGTCTACCTGCCCCTTCTTGACCTCCTCGATGATCTTTTTTTGCTCCGCCGGTTTGCGGAATCTGGAGATACACTTGATCGTGAAGGGGTAGTCGGCAAGCCGTTCAGTGAAGGTCCGATAATGCTGCTCCGCCAGAACGGTCGTCGGAACGAGTACGCCGACCTGCTTGCCAAATTCGACGACCTTGAACGCCGCCCGAATCGCCAGTTCTGTCTTACCATATCCGACATCACCGCAGACGAGGCGGTCCATCGGTCGGGATCGTCGCAGATCGGTTTTGAGGTCCACCGTCACCGTCCGCTGATCCTCCGTATCCTCGAACATGAACGCGTTCTCAAACTCACGCTGCCACGGGGTGTCTGCAGGGTAGGAAACACCCTCGTGCTGATCACGCTCCGCGTGAATTTTCAGCAACGACTCAGCAAGTTCCGAAACTGCGTCATCCACCTTTTCCTTCGTCTTCTTCCACCGCGTCCCGCCGAGTTTGGACAGCGTCGGTTTGACCCCGCCAGCCCCGATATACTTCTGAATCAGATTGATCTGATTGGTGGTGACATGCAGCACCGCATCGTCGGCGAATTCGAGCGTGAGATATTCTTCCGTTTTCGTCGCCTCGCCCTTCTGGGTAGATTTGGCGTCCTTATCCGTGACAGCCTTCCGCATCGTCTTCATGCCCTGGAACCGGGCGATGCCGTGGGCGATGTGGACGATAATGTCACCGGGAATCAGGTCGAGTACGGATTCAACCGGCATAGCTGCATAGCTTCTGCGAAGACGACGCGTAGCCTTGCGATGGAAAATTTCATGGTGACCGACGATCACAGTCTTCGTGGACGTCCATTCAAATCCGCGATGAATAATGCCCTTCACCAGTTGGATCGATTCCGGAACGCCACCGACTTCCGAATCGACGCTGGTCTCTTCGACAATCAGCTCCGCAAGCCGCTCCCGCTCACCTTCATTGGCGCAATACACAATGACGGAATGGTCCTTGGCAGTGTCGCACAGCTCGCGGATGGCATGCTCGATTTTCCCCTCAAAACGCGACAACGATTGCACGCGGAAGTGGAATGTCTGCTCTTTGACACCGACGGCTGCCCCGATCCGCGAGATGTGCATCTGCTGAAAATCGACCAGTCGTTTCAGGACGGCTGAGGGTTCATACAGCGTGTCGGACTTGTTCAGGCGATTCCAGAACGTGTGCGCCATCTCCTGTGCGTCACCGGGGCGATCGAGTACCAGGAGGGCATCTTTCGGGAGAAAATCGAAGAAGTGCGTCGTCTCAGCCAGTGCGAATTTGTGACGATGGGGGAGCGCCGTCGTGGCGAAGCTCGGCATCGAACGAATCGACCGTTGCGTGCTGAGATCAAACTCCCGGATCGCCTCCACAGTATCGTCGAAGAATTCGATCCTCAGCGGGTCGTCTCGGTCGGGGGCGTAGATGTCGAGGATGTCACCGCGTTGCGCAAAATCGCCCGGAGACTCGACACGTTCAAGTCGCTCGAATCCGCGATCTATCAGCCAGCCGACGATCTCCTCGGATTCACGCCGGTCGCCAATCGAAAGCTGAAGCGTGTTCGCGTCGAGTGTCTCAACGTTG
>JAJRYY010000144.1 GCA_024275565.1 Planctomycetota bacterium | reverse complement strand
CTCCGAGTTCCGCCACAACGGGTGTACCCATCGACTTCACCATCATGGGCGACCTCACGGACGACAACGACGGCCTCGCATTCATCAGCATGGACTTCAGCATGTCCGGTCCCGATGCTATCAATCTTGGCACTGCCATGACGCTCACGACACCCACTGACGGAAGCATGGACAACTTCGCCCAGCCGCTCGGGTACGACGCAAACTACGGCGGAACCCCGGTCGGAAACGACGTCCTACAGGCCGGTGGCGCACAGAACACCATCGGTAACAACCCGGCAGCCGATCCCTTCCTGGCGTTCCCATCAGCCGAGAACATCAGCCTCAACGTCGGACACGACGGACAGCTCATCTTCGAAGGCACGATCACCTTCCCGGAAGGCACCACCGAAGGAACCTACACACTCAGCATCTCCAACCTGCTCGCCAATGCGATCTCGCAGGGTGCGACACCAGGTGCTTTCGCGATCTACCCGGTCGAAGCCGCTGACACCGTCATCGTTGGATCCGTCGATATCGACGTCGCCGACTGTGCAGCCCCTGCATTCCGCGAAGGCATGGCTGGCATCTCCTTTGCTGATCGTGCATTTGATGGCTTCATCGACGCCCGCAGAGAGTCAACCAACGGCACCGATGTAAACCTTGGCATCGACGAAGTCACAATCGAGTTCAATGTCGAAGTTCAGTCCCTCGGCGGTGGAGCACTTAGTGCAAGCGATTTCGCTGTCAGCCAGACCGCTGGTGGAGCAGCCCCGAACGTGACCGCACTCGTCACTGAGGACAACACCACCGTCACGCTCATACTCGACCGCACCCTCTCGCTCGGTTGCACCACGATCACGGCAAACGTCGAGAACACCTGTGCAGGTACTGCCATTGGTGCGAACAACACGATCACCATCGGATTCCTGCCGGCAGACGTCGACAACAACGGCCGCGTACAGCCCCTCGACCTGCTCCGCATGCGTCAGGCTGTCAGCGGTACGATCGCAGCTCCAGGTCAGGGTGTCATCGAAGACTACTACGACATCGACCGCAACGGCAACATCCAGGCATTGGATCTCCTCCGCTGGCGTCAGCTGTGGTTCGGTTCCGGTACCGCCACTCAGGTATGGCAGGGCGAACTGCTCGATTGCCTCTAAGCTGAACCGATCTTCAGATCGCGCGTGGGCGTAGTTCGCACGCGATCTGGGAAGCAGTAGAATTTTCGAACCGGGTCGCTCGATTTCATATCGAGCGACCCGGTTCTTTTGCGCTATTCAGTGTCACTTCTTTAGCGCAGTTCAGTGTCACTTCAGCCTTCATCAACGATGGACTGCCGCCCGTTTGACTCGTTTCTGGAGTGCTGCGACCACGGTATCCGGGACATCCCCTGGCGCGACCACATGCTGGGCTGCTCCAAGATCGGCTGCGACTTTTGGCATCCCGTACACGACGCACGAATCCTGACTCTGGGCGATCGTGACGGCATTGCGTTCCTTCATATTGAGCAGTCCCTTGGCGCCATCTGCTCCCATGCCTGTCAGAAGCACGCCCACGGCGCGGGATCCCACCTGGTCGGCGACCGAATCGAACAGGACATCGACGCTTGGGCAATGGCGGTTGACCAGTTCATCCGTCCCATAACTGATGTGTAACTGGTTTCCACTTCGGTAGACGCGCATCTGCAATTCGCCGCGAGCGACGAATGCTCGACCGGGTTCGAGCATGTCTCCATCGACCGCTTCCGTCACGGTCATCTGGGAGTATTGATTCAGCCGATCTGCGAAGGATTTTGTGAATCCTGCCGGCATGTGCTGTACTATCGCGACGGGCGGAAAATCTGGAGGGACGCGCATCAGCAACTCCTTGATTGCTTCCGTGCCGCCAGTGGAGGCGCCTATCGCGACGAGGAATCGCCTGGGGTCCAACCCGCTGGACCGAAAAGAACGCTGTTTTATGGTTGTTTTCGCCGGGATGGTCGGGCGGACCGGCGATGCTACTGCGGCTGCCCGGATTTTATCGGCGAGGTCCTCGC
Organism: Planctomycetota bacterium; assembly: GCA_024275565.1. GTDB lineage: Bacteria > Planctomycetota > Phycisphaerae > UBA1845 > UBA1845 > JAJRYY01. The sequence goes on along the minus strand of JAJRYY010000144.1, from coordinate 36,591 downwards.
TAAGGCGTCGCAGAGCGATGCTGCTTCCAGATTGTGGTTTTGCGACGAAATCGATCGCGCCAAGTTCGATGGCTTTCAGGGCGGTATGATTGTCTGTCGCTGCGACGCCGCTGCACATGATGACCGGAACGGGATAATGGGCCTGGAGCTTTTTCAGGAAGGTAAGCCCGTCCATTCTGGGCATTTCTATGTCGAGGATTATGACATTTGGGCGGTGCTCGATGATGAGTTCCCGGGCGTGGAACGGATCTTTTGCCTCACCGACCACAGAGATATCGGGTTCGTTGGACAGCGCGCGTGACAGCACTGCTCGCACGGTCGGTGAGTCATCCACAATCAAGACCTTAATTGACTTGTCCTCACTCACGTCCTGCTCCTCACGACCTACTCTTCACGTCCTGCTCCTCATGCCCTGTGTCGGTTCCATGACGGTCTCAGCCAGATTGTGATTAGCATTTTGTATTATTTCTTTCTGTATATGGTTGGTTCCACATAGGTTAATGGGTGTTCAATGCTGTTTAGACTCTCTGAGTGTCCGATCAGCAGGTATCCTCCGGGAATTAAATGTTTTGCATAGCGTTCCACCAGAGCGGTCTGCGTGGGGCGATCGAAATAGATCATCACGTTGCGGCAGAAGATCATGTGGAATCCGAACCGAAATGGGAAGGTGGGGGTCATCAGATTGAACCGGGAGAATGTGATCAGTCTGGATAGTTCGGGTATGACCTGCAACATGGACTCATTTTCCCCATCCACCTTTCTGAGATAGCGTTTCCCGAGTGTGGATGGTACTGTTCCCACGCGGTGGGGCTGGAATTGCCCGAGTTTTGCCTTGCGCAGCATTTGCGTTGAAAGGTCCGTCGCGAGTATCCTGGGTTGTATGTTTGTGTGCGTTTTTAATGCGTCGTGTACAACCATTGCGATGGAGTAGGGTTCCTCTCCGCTGGAGCAGCCTGCGCTCCAGATGCGGAGTGTTGTGTTTTCATTGCACCATTTCGGGTCATCCGCCCATTGATGGATGGTCTTTTTGAGAAAATCGAAGTGTGACTGCTCTCTGAAGAGGTGCGTTGTGTTGGTCGAAATGGCGTCGAGTAATGCGCTGAGTTCACTGCCTGTCTGATCATTTACGACATGGTCATAGTATGCTCTGTAGGCGTGGAACCCCCCCTGCCGCATTTGTCTTCCGAGGCGAGATTTCAAGAGCTGCATTTTCTCGTCGCCGAGGTTGATCCCGCTTTTTTTATAGACGAGTTTTCTGAAGAGCTGATATTCTGCAGGCGTCAGATCTTTTATTTCAGTTTTTATATTCATGGACCGACTCTCATTCCGTGCTGCTCCGCGGGGATTTGTGCGTGCTACACCTCAGGGATTTGCTTTTCATCGCACCGTGCATGGAGCAACTGTATCCACTGGTTGTCGACTGACATGATCGCGATGTCTTCTGACTGGTCCTCCGGGTCGGCCAGGTCGGGTGTTGTGGGTAATTCCATTACTTCGGGGATGGTGAGATTGAATACGTCCTCGGTTCCGTAGAGGGCTGTGACGAATTGTCCGCAGACAATGTTCATGAATTCCTGAATAGCGTCGCGTGCTTCCTGTTCTGAGGTTTCTTCATCCGATGCCGTTCCGAGCAGGTTCGTCGCCAGGCTTGTTGCAAAGGCTGCTGTTGTGGTCAGGTGGAGCGAGCCTGACGCCGATCCCTGGTAACTTATGACTGTTTCCAGCCATTGTTCACCGACGGGTGGGTCCAGTTCGCCCTCTCCTGTGAACATGAATGCGAGGTTTGCGAGTACCTCAGAAAGAACCGTCGTCAATGTCGTTGTTTTCTGATCCAGCATTTTTTGTTACTCCCAAAATGGGTTTAAGCACTTCGCGCAGCTGCTCCGGCTGGAAAGGTTTTCTGACGTATCCAGCTACGCCAAGTTCTCTGAGTTGCTCGATCCGCTGCTGACTTCCCTCGGTCGAGGCGATCACAATTGGAATATCCTTGAGTTTTTCGTTCTGCTTCATTCTTGTCAGGAGTTGTATGCCGTTCATTCTTGGCATGTTTATGTCGACGAGCATGACGGCCATGTCATGTTCGCTCAGTTGCGCGAGTGCCTCAATGCCATTTGCAGCCTCATACAGTTCTCTGACGTCGAGGCCTATCATCCTCACGGTTCGTTTTACCATCGATCTGATGGTGGCTGAGTCATCGACGATCAGGATGTCATTGCTCATTGGGATACTCCTACTGTGCGACGGGCTTTTTTTCGGCAGTTCTGTCGAATAATTGTTCCACACGCTGTAGTTCAATAATTGTCTGTATACCGATCAGTTCCAGGTCATGCTCCCCCAGCCCTCGCCGCTCGAGTACTTGTGGATCAGCCCGGTAAGATAAGCCGTCCTCGCCCAATCCGATGCCCATCAGCAGGCATACCGTGTTTGCGAGATAGACCGTATCTACCAGCGATTCCGGGGGGTTTAGTTCAGACGGTACATGGTGAAATCGAATGCACTGTACGATTGCGTCCGGCAGCTTCCACTTTTCGGCGATCATGCCGCCTACCTCTACATGTGAAAATCCCAGCACATGTCGCTCCGCCTCTACAAATGCCATGTGATCTTCTGTGACCTTGTGGATGATCCGGGCGAATTCCTGAGCGACATATTCGTTGAGAATCACTTTTCCGATGTCGTGCAGTAAACCTGCGGTAAATGCGAGGTCTGCGTTCGGGAGACTGAGCCGTTGTGCGAACAGTGATGAGGCGAGAGCAACCGCTACGGAGTGCTTCCACAGCACGCCTGGTTCGAGGCCATATCCCTTCTGCTCAGATGCCAGCATGTTGTTTGTGTGGATTGACATCACCAACTGAAGCACTTTGATTGTGCCGAGGCATAGCATTGCATCATTTAATGACGTTACTTTTCGAGACAGGCCGAAGAACGAGGAATTGCAGAGTTTCAGTACCTGACTTGTGACTGCCTGGTCGTATTTGATGGTGTCTACAATGTTGTCCAGTGTACTTGTCGGATCGCCCATGACTTCCATGAGCTTCAGTGCGGTGTCCGGTAGTGGCTGAATAGCACTGACACGATCGACGATATCCTGAAGGCTGTTCACAGTTCAGTCTCCGTGCCGCGGCTTTTGATTGTGAATCTACCGTTGCTTACATCGAGGCGTACTGTCCTGCTTAGCGAGCCTCCCACGTCCTCCCCTTCGATCAATATTCCATTTTTCCAGAATAGCTTTCTGAGCATGATATAGTTGCGTTTTCCGATATTGAAGACACCATTGTCGTCGAGGAGCTGTGATCCACCTGCAACTTTCACGATGATGTTTTTCTTCCCTGCTCCCAGTTTGTAGGTCGCTCGGAATAGTGCCGGGATGCCCGTGTCTGCGAACATGGCCGGTTTTTCTTTCGCCTTTTCTGGAGATAGTGATGATTCGGGCAGCATGTAATGGAGCATGCCTCCGACGCGCACCTTCGGGTCCCAGATCGCAACACCGATGCAACTTCCGAGTGAGTAGGTCACGAGTGTGTCCCTCGGATCGTCCGTGACCTGCAGGTCTGCGATGTCAATGATCTTGTCCATCACGTCTCCGGGCATGCAGCGTTCGAGACATTCAACGTCTGTCTGTGCGCTTTCCTTTTTGCGTTCATGACATCTTGGCCGATCTACCCCGCAGATGGGGAGGTTATGTCTGCCCTCCAGAATCGATGCCAAGCTCTACATATTGAGGTTTTTGCGTTGAAGCCACGCCTGGGCAATCGTCCGGACCTTCGAAGATGTCAGGATCGAGTTCTGCCATCTGGGCCTGTCGAAATGCACAATGCTTTGCAGAGGTCGGTTTTATGCACTCGTGGGCATCGAATGCCCAGCACTCTGCGCAGGTGATTCCAAAACCCGTCGAATCCGCGATCAGATTGTATGCCATTGTTTCCAGGAGTGTGGCTGCGGCTTCATACTGGTCTCCTGACAGCGCTGTGATTGATCGCTCGATGCGTTCCCGTTGAGCGCTGGCGATCCGTCGTGCGACATCTACACCCCTGGGTGCCAGCTCGAAAACGTCCGACTGGTTATTGGTCGCCCCCGCGTGAACCCTCACAAACCCCAGGCGGAGCATTTCCTGTATGGTTTCATCCATGGTCGCGGCCGTCATGCCAACGAATGCAGCGATCGCCGTGCGTGTTTTTCCACCATGCCATCGCAAAAGCCTGAGTACTGGCAGACCGTTGGTTGGCAGGCCTGCCTCTTCCGGAACTTCCCTTTCCAGAACTGCATAGGTGGCCTGTGCGAGCTGGAGCAATGACCGCCAAACCTGTGTATTCTGTTTCTGCATGGATTCACCTCGTTGTACAACCTGAGACGGCGGATTTGACGTGCAGTCTCACCTTTGCTCGAATTCCATCACTGAGATTGCTGTTGTGCGACATTCTGCATCAGAACCAGTTCCTCTGAAGTCATCACTCTTTAAATGTCGAGAAGCATTTTGACACTTCCGTCGACATTCCCCATGCCAAGGAAATAGGTAGTGTCGACGTTTGCTCCGAGGCTGGGAGGATCTTCAATCTCCTCTTTTTGGATATCGAAGACCTCCTGGACTGTATCCACGATGACACCCATGAGGACGCCAATGTCGACTACGATGATGCAGGTCTGATCGTTGTATTGTATGATTGGAAGCCTGAATTTTGCCCGCAAGTCCAGGACTGGGATTACCTTGCCGCGAAGATTGACAACACCGCGTACAAAATCCGGTGTCTGCGGTACTTTTGTAATATCCATGATGCCGATGATTTCTCGCACTTTGAGAATCTCAACACCGTATTCCTCCCCGGCAAGCACGAAGGTAAGATATTTTGTACCGGGAACCGAAGTTGGATCTGTCGAGCCATCGCTTATTGCTGCGGTTCGGTCTGTTTTTTCCAGAGTGGCTTCCATCTACCTGAACTCCTATGCAGACGAGGTTGCTGTTGCTGTGTCGGCCACCCATTCGCCATCGTCCGATAACCCGGGTGTCATCGGACACCATTCCGATGAGATCCTCTGTGAATCCAGGTTCGATCGGTTATTGGATATTCGACTCATATCATGAGCGATGACGATGCCCGGGACATCGAGAATCAAACCGACCCGCCCATCGCCGAGGATGGCAGCCCCTGAGATTCCGCGCAGATCTTCAAACCTCTCACCGAGTGATTTAATCACGACCTGCTGCTGTCCGAGAAGCTCATCCACTATCAGGCCTATCTCTCCGCCCGCGTGCTGCGCGATCACCACCATTGCGTTGCATGGGTCGACGTACTCACCGAGATTGAATATTGGCCCCAGGGGTACAAGCGGAATCAGACGCCCTCTTACTTTGAGTACAGCGCCCTTGTGCTGTACGGTTGTGATCTGTTCCGGTTTTGGGCGAAGTGCTTGCTCGACTGTGACCGTCTGAATAATGAAACGCTCCGATCCGACCCGCAGGAGCATTCCGTCTATGATTGCGAGGGTCAGCGGAAGGCGTATCGAAAAGGTGCTTCCTGAACCGAGGGTTGATGTAATGTCACATTTTCCACGGAGATTTTCGATGTTGCGTCGAACGACGTCCATGCCAACGCCACGCCCGGAAACCCCGGTCACGGTCTCTGCCGTAGAAAAACCTGGTGCGAAAATGAGGTTGTACGCCTGATCGTCAGAAAGTCGCTCATCCGGTTGTACGATCCCCTTGTCTATACCTTTTTTTACCAGCACAGCGGGATCGAGGCCTTTTCCGTCATCTGAAATCTCGATCACTATGTTTCCGCCACTATGGTAGGCTGAGAGCTTCACGCTTCCCGAATCGGACTTTCCGGCGGCACGACGTTTTTCAAGTGATTCGATACCATGATCCACTGCGTTTCGGACCATGTGGACCAGCGGATCGCCAATTTGCTGGATGACGTTTTTGTCCAGTTCTGTATCTTCACCGGATATGGTCAAATCCACACTTTTGCCGACTTTCCGTGCGACGTCGCGTACCAGTCTCGCCATTTTCTGGAAGGTTGGTCCTATCGGGATCATTCGCATCGCCATCGCTGCATCCTGGACATCCCGGACGATCTTGGTCGCATGGGTGACATCCTTCAGGAGCTTTGAATCCGCGCAGGCTTGTGTACTTGCGCTGACCTGGGTCTGCGCTATGACAAGTTCGCCCACCATGTCGACCAGTGCATCGAGTTTGCTGGTATCGATGCGTACGGATTGCTCACCACTTCCACTCCCTGCTTTCTTTTGAGCGGTCGCCTCAGTATTGGCCTGCGGGCGAAGGGCTTTGCTGATCTGTCTGGGGCTGGCGACACCCATCCCAACCAGTATTTCGCCAACTTTCTTTCCCTCGGTATTTCGTTCCTGCTTTGCAACTGCAAAATCTACAACCTCCTGAGAGACCACACCCTGGTCCACGAGGTTTTCACCGATCTTGTTGCCAGAGTCACCGCCGACCGACGCACTGCCTGCCAGTTCGATCCGACCTGCAACCACGTCGCGCAGGTTGGCTATCATGGTCTCTATCGGCGGCTGCGGGACTGCCTCGCCCGTAGGGTTGCTCAGGTGATCGCGGATGCCCTCAAACTGGACCTTCAAAATGTCAACAACTTCAAAGATCAGATCGATCAGCCCCGGCGTGACTTTTCGACTTCCTTTGCGTGCCTGATCCAGCAAGGTCTCTGCCTCATGGGTGAGACTCACGATATCTCGCAGGTTCAGGAATCCGGCCGCGCCCTTGATCGTGTGGAAAGGTCGAAAGAGTGAGTCGATCGTATCTGTGTCTTCCGGATTGCGTTCCACCTCCAGCACGGCTGCCTCAATGTTGTCTATGTGTTCTCCTGCCTCATCAACAAAACCAGCGACCATCTCCACCTCATCAGTTCCGATCGTCAGCGGTGTTGATTCGTACGGTGGCTGGGGTGGAGGTGTTTCCGATCTGTGTTCAGATGGTGCGGGACTGTCAGATGGTGCGGGACTGTCACTGGGCGTCACATTCTCTGTATCGGGTTCTGCTTCGGCTATCTCTGGTTTGTCTGCATGGGCACGCCCGGCTGGTTGATCCTCGAAGATGCAGTCCATTTTTGCTGCAACTGATTCGTCACTCTGTTCATGCTGATCGATCATTTTGCCTGAGGCAGAAGGCGACGATGCGACGAAGGATTTCATCTGCGTCACGGACTCGAGGATGTGTCGCATCGCTACGCTGGCGTCAGCCACTTCACCGAGGATCAGGGCTTCCAGTGCTGTGACAAGTTCACGGGCTGCGTCTGCTACGCCTGGTGAGTGTGTGGCAGACTCTGCGCCCGCCAGCTCCTCACACTGTTTGTGCATCATGGCCAAGCCCGGGAGATCGTCTTCGTCAATCCCATCTGACAGCGTGCTCAGGTTTTCGATGCACTTCTGTACCGAGAGAATGTCTTGTGGTTCTTCGATCATGGACCATTATCTCCTTGCGCAGGACAGAGAATTTTGACGTATTCTTCCTCGCTTGTGCTTTGAAGATCGCTGCAGACTGTCCCGGCTAGTTCCGACAGTGTCTCACCCGCGAGAGCCTCTCTCACGCGCTCATTCAGCCGTTGCAGACCTTTGTGTGCATTGCACATATTTGAAGGGTCGCGTTTGCAGGTTTTAGGACGTAATCGCTCATCATCCTCTGGCGGATTCAACGCATCGAGTACTTCAACGACAGAAATGTCATCCAGTCTTTTTACCAGCGTGTACCCGCCCCGGCGACCACGCGTCGGTCGCACCAGTCCTGCGTTGTTCAAACTCTGCAACACTTTGGCGGCTTGATCGCGTGGAATGCCCAGGTCTGAAGCGATCACTGGAGACGGCAATGGTCGTCCGTTTCCTGCCCGGTTCAGATAACAAAGTGCGTAGATTCCATGCACAGCTGTTCTGGAGAACAACATCACTCAATCCTCGGGTGCCCCGTTTCTCTGGTTCGGACTTCTTGCTAACACTGGCATCGTCGATTGCCGACACGGAACTTAGCAAAAAGCGGAGTCTGATACTCCGGTTTTGGGGCGTGATAATATCAACAGGCGATCGGACTCGTGGTCTCGATCAGAGGTAGAGGACATACACAGCATCCAGATATGTGTGATATCAAGATATGTGTGATCTCAAGTGAACGTTTGCTGTTGCAGAACGAACGACACCGGGTTTGATGCGTCATATTCAGGAGACTATTAAATCATGACACTTGGAACCAAACTGGTTACATCGTTTCTTGGCTGTGGTCTGATCCCAGTCGGAATTGTGGCCGTTGTGATTTACAATACGGCCGATAACGGCATGGATACGATCCTGAAGCAGGGAATTTCCGCATTGGAAACCAATGCATACAACCAGCTTGTTGCGATGCGTGAGGTGAAGAAGCTACAGGTCGAGAGCTATTTCAAGGAGCGTCAGGGAGACATGGGCGCCCTTGTGGACACTGTGGGCACTCTTCGGGACGAAGCGATCAATAAGCTGGTGGCTGTTCGTAGCAATAAGAAGCGAGAGATTGAGCGTTACTTCAAAGACCGCTTGAATATGATGACAGATGTCCAGAAGAACCTGCGTTTTACAAGGGGTATCCCTGCATTCAGCGCGGTGTTTTCGGAAGGCATGACAAGTGATGCGTACAAGCGTGTGCATGATGCGCGTGTCGCTGGACTTCAGGTGTTCTGCGATATTTTTGGTTTCAATGACGTCTTTCTGATCGACCCGCAGGGCGATGTCGTATTCAGCATCGGGAAGGGATCTGACTGGGGTGCCAACCTGGTCAATGGATCGCTTAAGGACAGCGGGCTTGGACTGGCTTTTGAACATGGCAAAAAGGCGACGACTTTTACAGACTTTTCGTGGTACACAGTTTCGAACGGACCGGCTGCTTTCATTTCAACGCCAGTTCGAGACGATGCTGGACAATTCGTCGGAGTCGCAGCCTTCCAGGTATCACTCAAAGAGATCAACACCATCATGCAGACCCGCGCCGGGCTGGGTGAGACGGGTGAAACATATCTTATCGGACCCGACAAGCTGATGCGCTCGGACTCCATTCTGGACCCGGAGCACCATTCAGTCGCATCCTCTTTCGGGAATCCTTCCAGGGGATCGGTGGATACGGAGGCAGCGACCGCCGCCCTTTCTGGAAAGGCACAAGCCAGGGTCGTCATGGATTATGGCGGAAAGCCCGTACTCAGTGCGTATACGCCAATTGACATTGCGGGTACGCGCTGGGCGCTGTTGGCGGAAATCGATGCTGTGGAAGCATTTTGCCCGAAAGATGAGCGTGGGGAATATTTTTTCAAGAATTATGCGGACAAGTACGGTTACTACGATTTGCTGCTCATGGGCCCGGACGGTTACTGCTTTTATTCGGTGGCGATGGAATCTGCCCTTCAGACAAACTTCGTGGATGGCAAGTTCAGCACCTCGAATCTGGGCCAATTGGTACAGAACGTGTTGCAGACCAGATCGTTCGGATTTGCTGACTTCAAACCCAACGCCTCGAACCATGGTGCGCCATCCGCATACATTGCTCAGCCATTCGTGAAAGATGGAGCGGTCGAGCTGGTCATCGCACTTCAGATCCCACTTGAGGGAATCAACGGGATCATGGGCGTCCGTGCTGGTCTGGGCGAAACAGGCGAAACAATTCTCGTCGGTCAGGACTACCTGATGCGTTCCGATTCCTTTCGTGATCCCATCAATCACAGTGTCGCAGGTTCGTTTGCCAACCCGTCCACAGGAAAGGTTGACACCGATGCCACACGGGCGGCGATTGAGCGTGGTGAGGACGGCATTGCGATTGTGACTGATTACATTGGAAACGAAGCGCTGATCGCGTATGGACCGATTGATGTGCTCGGAACAACATGGTGCATGAACGCCAAGATCGACGAGGCTGAGGCGTTGGCTGCTGTGGTCGATATGAAAACCGCCGCAACCGTCGCGGGTACAAAGCTCTTCACCTGGGTCGGTACACTCGGTGTCATCGCCGCCGCCCTCGTGACCTTTGTCAGCGTTTGGATTGCACGCTCTATCAGTAAACCGATTAACCGCATCATCGACGGTCTCAACGAAGGTGCCGACCAGGTCAACGATGCAGCCGCACAGGTTTCCACCGCCAGCCAACAGTCCGCAGAAGGAGCGAGCGAACAAGCATCTTCTCTTGAGGAGACCAGCTCTGCACTGGAGGAGATGGCGGCCATGACCCGAACCAATGCGGAAAATTCCAAAGAAGCAAACGCGCTTAGTGCTCAGGCAAGAGACGCCGCACAGTCCGGTGACAAAACCATGCACAAGCTCAATGAAGCGATGGCAGCCATCAACGAATCTTCCGGTCAGATCAGCAAGATCATCAAGGTCATAGAGGAAATCGCCTTCCAGACAAACCTGCTGGCGCTCAACGCAGCCGTGGAAGCCGCCCGCGCAGGTGAGCATGGAAAGGGATTTGCAGTGGTGGCAGACGAGGTCCGAAATCTAGCACAGCGTGCAGCACAGGCGGCTGGTGAGACGACCGCGTTGATCGAAAATTCGGTCGGAAAAGCAAAGGAAGGTGCAGAAGTTGCTACAGAGGTGGGCAAAGCACTCGCCACCATCGTCGGGGACGTGTCCAAAGTGACCGACCTGATTGATGGTATTTCAAAAGCGAGCGAGGAACAGGCCCTGGGCGTGGATCAGGTCAATACCGCTGTTTCACAAATGGACAAAGTCACACAACAAAATGCAGCAGGTGCCGAAGAATCTGCTTCGGCTGCAGAGCAATTGTCCGCCCAGGCCAACACCGTGAAGGGCGTTGTGACTGAACTTGCCTCCATCGTCAACGGAGCAGGTGCTGGTTACCAATCCTCCAGAAAGAACCCGCGCCCCGGTCGATCAGGGAGCAAGCCACCAGCAAAAACCGCATCACGCTTCTCGAAACGAGCAACGTCCATATCAGAATCCGGAACCATGGCTTCAACGGGGAAGGCGGGTGGCCACGCCGATCCGGTGGATGAGTTCATGTCGATGGATGACATGAGCGACATGGAGGATTTCTGACCAATCGAGTGTTCCGAGTGCGTTTGTGACCGGACATCAGACCACACAACAGGCGACGGGGTGATGAGGAACAGATTATGACAACAACCTTTCGCAATGATCAGGAAGACATCGCTGCACCCCTGGAACACTCAGGTTGCGATGAAGACCACAAATACCTGACATTCAAACTCGCGAACGCGGAATATGGCGTCAAAATTCTGAAGGTGCGCGAGATCATTGGTGTTATGGAGATTACCGCCGTTCCGAAGACGCCATTTTACGCCAAAGGTGTCATCAATCTCCGAGGCAATGTAATCCCTGTTGTGGACCTGCGCTTGAAGTTCGGCCTTATCGAGATCGAACATACTGAACAGACATGCATCATCGTGGTCGATGTGGGCAAAGAGATTGGGATTATTGTCGATACTGTCCTGGAGGTATTGGATATAGAAAGCGACCAGGTGGAACCACCGCCTTCGATCGGAGGCGTGGGTGAGACCACGTTCATCATGGGCATGGGCAAGGTCGGCGACGATGTGAAAATTCTGCTCGATATCGACAAGGTACTCATGGATGAAGATGTGCTGAATGTTCCATCCGCACAACGCTAAGACCGCAAACTCACAAGCACATCAAACGGGCCTACCGTCAGCACATCACGATCGCGAAAAAGATGGCGCATCACCTCACGGCCGTTCACCACAACGATCCCATCTTCCCCCATCCCCTCAACCTCCCAGTCACTCCCGACTGTCTGGATCGCACAGTAATGTCGATCCACGGATGGGTCCGGCAACCGCCACAGCACCGTCTCAGAGTGACCGATCAGGAACCGCTGCGGCGACAGCGCATTAAATATCGGAGCAGCCACCGTAGGTCCACGCTGAATAATCAACGACAATGGTGGCGCTTTCCGGACTGCCACCTTAGCACCAGACGCAGCACCATTGGACGACACACCAGTCGATAACACACCAGTCGACGACACACCGGCAGACGCAGCACCATTCGAGTCAGGCCCGTGCGACATGCACCCTTGCTGACCATTCCGAACCACACGCGTATACAAAAGTCGATACCCGCCAACGTCAATCAAATCCCCATCCCGCAAGATATACTCACCGCATATCGTACCATTCACCTGCAGCACACGCCCCGTCTCACCACGCCGCAACACCCAGTCCCCATCCTCAAAACCAACCACACCATGACGCTCAGCAACACGCCCGGAGGCTGACAACGCGAGCGTACACGACCGATGCGCACCAATCGAAGCAACAACCCCCTCAACCAACTCCACCCGCTGCTCAACGTGCGAAGGACCGCCCACCACAACAAGCTGATACTCCGGAATCGGAGCAGCCACCTGCGACGCCAGAAACGCATCACGATCAATCCCCAGCTTCGATGCAAGCGACAGATCATACTTCTCCTTGCGATCCGGGTTCGTCAGGACAACCCGCGCCATCGCAATGTGCGTCATCATGTCCTGCATCGCTTCACGCGTATCTCGATCCGGGTGGTCGTGAAATGGTTTCATAAACCGAAACAATTTCCGGACCGACTGATCGATGCGCTCATAATGACTGCAAAACAACTCCACACCCAGCAGCTCATAAAAATGCGGCGGACGCGGACCAGCTGTAATCCCCAATATTTCAGCATACAAATCCCCACCAGCCGCACCCAGACCCGCAGCAACATCTTGAACCGATTTATCTTTCGGAAAACTGCTCATGCGATCGTCAACCCAGACACGGCTTCGCTCAGCTCATCGATCGTCTTCTGATCAAAACCTGACTCACGCTGCAAGCTCGCCTCTGCACGCGTCTGCGACGAAACCTCGACAGCCTCAACCTCAATCCGACCATCCGCCCCATACCGAAAACTCACCTCAACAGGAGAACCCTTCGGCAAACCCTTCGGCAAATCACGGATCACACACTCTCCAATCTGCACACAACCCCGAGGATCACGCGTCTCACCCTCAACCACCAGCACACGCACAACCCGCTGGTTCTCAGCCTCAGTCCCGAACGTCTTCGTCCGCGATGTCGGCAGTGGCGTATTTGAAGGAATCACCATCGAATTTACGATTCGATTCTCACGAGAAGAACGCACAATCACCCCCAGGCTGTGTGAATTCACATCAACCATTTCGACGGTCTGAGCAGCCTGAACCACGGATGCTTCAAAAATCCCAAGCACATCCTCACCCGGGTCATCCACACCCCCTCCCCCATTTCCTCCCTCAACCGTCAACGCATCACTCACCATCCGGCGAGACCCATCCACACCCACAGCCATCGCAGACTGCTCCATCTGCCGAATCGCTGCATGAATAGCAGCCCCATGCGCAACAATCTGCTCCGGGGCAGTGGCCATGTTCGGACGCTTCCCCGAAATACGCTCCAGCATCTGCTGCACCATCGGCAATCTGCTCGATCCACCCACCAGCAGCACATCATCAATCCTGTCCCAGCTCAGCAGCGCATCCTCCAGCAACACCTCCACAGACATCTGAACCCGTGTCAGCAAATCCGCCGTCAACTGCTCAAACCGCTCACGCGTCACAGGAACCGTCTGATGTCGTCCCATATAATCCACCCGAACCGCCACCTGCTTCGCACTGCTCAACTCAACCTTCGCCCGCTCGCATGAAGCAAGCAATCGCGCAGCCCCCGCCTCATTATCACGCGGATCGACCCCATGGCGCCGCGCAAAATCATTGGCTACATAATCCGACAACCGTGCATCAAAATCCACACCCCCCAGACGCACCTCGCCTCCTGTCGCAAGCACGTTAAACCGTTCGCCATCAATCCGGATCACCGTCACGTCAAACGTCCCACCACCCAGATCAAACACAAGCGTCGTCGAAGGAGCAGTCGCTGCTATGGCAGCCACCTCGAACCGAACCCCACCACCACCCGACGAAATAAACTCCCGAAAAGCATTCGCCAGAGCAGCCGCTGTCGGCTCATTGATAATGTCGATCACATCCAGCGAAGCGATACTCCCCGCGTCCTGAGTCGCCTTCCGACGAACATCCCCAAAATATGCAGGAACCGTAATCACCGCCCCAGACACCGGCCCGACCCTCGCCTCAAAATCCTCCTTCAGACGCCGCAAAACGATGGCAGAAAGCGCCTCAGGGGAAAATTCCCTGCCACCAATCTTCCGGTGATAAAACGAATCGCCCATATCACGCTTAAAATTCCGCGCCACAAGATCAGGACGATCGGTCTCAGCCAGAACAGCCTTGCGCCCAACCAGCACCTCACGATCGGGCGAAATCATCACTGCAGAAGGTGTGACAGCCTGATCTTCACGGTTTTTCACCGTCACACACCGCCCATGCGCGTCCAGATACGCGATGGCTGAGAACGTCGTCCCCAGATCGATCCCCACAAATGCTCCACGCTCCGACGCCATCACTGCCTCACAATTACCTTTTTTCACCAGGAAATGCAGGTCACCACGCGACCCAGCTTACAATGCAGCTTCCACAAGCTTTCGTCAGCTTCCACATTCAATCTTAGCGCCGCCAAAGTGGCGTATCAATACCCTGTTATGACCGATCAATACCCTGTTGTGACCGTTCAATACCCCGCAGGGTCCGCTGTGAGGACCATTTTCGGACGAGCATTGACAGCCCCGCGAAGGACCGTTACCCCTCTCCCCATATCTCCGAAACAATGATTATCGGAACCAGACAGCAACGCACCAACCGTCCGAGGCTCCCATGAAAGCAACAACCATCCACGATTTCAGCAAAGACCCGTCCATCTTCAAATACGAGGACGTCCCAGACCCAGAAATCAAACCCGACCACGTCATCGTCAAAGTAGCAGCCTGCGGCATTAACCGCTACGACCTCTACCACCGCATGGGCGGTATCCGGCGGGACATCACTTTCCCGCATGTGATGGGTGCAGACATCACCGGCAGCATCGCAGCCAGGGCATCAGACGTCACCACCCTCTCCGAAGGCCAACCCGTCATCGTCGCCCCCGGCTTCCCCACCGACCCAGCCGACTGGGATTACACCCCCATCAATCATGCCCCGACCTACACCGTCACCGGCACGATCCTCTGGGGCGGCTACGCGGAATACGTCCAGATCCCCGCCCGATTCGTCATCCCCGACAACACGGGCATTGCACCGGAAAAACTCGCAACGCTCCCCCTCTGCCTCATGACCGCCATGCACGCCGTCAAAACCCTCGGCCAGGTTCACCCCGGAACCCACATGCTCATGCAGGCTGGCGCGTCCGGAAGCGGTATCCTGTGCATCCAGGTCGCAAAAGCCCTCGGTGCAAAAGTCATCACCACGGTCGGTTCAGAAGAGAAAATCGAAACCGTCAAATCCGCAGGCGCAGACGAGGTTATCCTCCGAACCCAGGAGGACCAGGTCGGTCGTGTTATGAAATTCACCGACGGACGCGGAGCGGATGTCGTCGTGGACAACGTAGGATCCGCCGTCTTCGAATCGAACATGAAATCGCTCAAAAAAGGCGGAATTTTCGTCAATTTTGGACTGGTCAGCGGCTACAAGGTTGATTTCGACCTCCGCAACTTCTTCTTCTCACACCACACCTTGAAGGGTTCCATGATGGGTACGATGGAAGAACTCCACGAGGGTCTGGAGCTGGTCCGCCAGGGCAAAATCAAACCCTACCTGGACAAAACCTTCCCAATATCCGACGCAGCAGCAGCCCACGAATACATCGAATCCCGCAAGGTCCAGGGCAGCGTCGTCCTGCTTCCCGGCTAGCCTCCATGTAGCACATAGTCTATGTAGCACCGCCTATGTAGCACAGCCGCCCCCGGCTGTGTGTCGTTAGCCCATGTAGCACAGTCGCCCCCGGCTGTGTGCCTTTGGACCAGTTCTACATCTCAACCCAGTTGCCCATTCGACCCCAGCCGAGGGCGGCTGGGCCACATGGATTCTCCCGCTGGGCCACATGAATTCTCCCGATGATCCACACACCTCATGCCCCACCCCAAAAAAAGCCCCTCACGCGTCATCCTGGACCGCGTAAGGGGCTTGACGTGGCGTGCTTGATAGCACGATCCCGCCATCCACGAAACCGCCGGGCGCGTAATTCCAACGGCCTCGTAAAAACCCACTCATCGTGATTTGCAACAATTGAAACTGCTATATAAGTCACCATGAATCCGCACCCCGCGAACCCACGTTTCCATAGCTTCCATCAGCGTTTCGAACGCCATACAATCGTACGTCTGAACACAACCGGACGTGGCGATTTCCGCGTCACGATCACGCGCACCGACCCATCCTTCTGCCAGCGTGTCTCACCCACCTGATATCCGGAGACACGCCCCCGCCACGATGTATGTCCATTCCTGACGCGACCCTTCCCCACGCGACGATCGGCAGACGCAACCCCTCGACCCAGATTCCGAACCGCCACAATCTCAGCAGCCCGCCGCGCCATCAACCGTCCCTGAGAACTCACACCTTTCTGAGCGCGAACCATCCGGGCGGGCGGTTTCCCGACCCCCTCAGCCCGCGTCACAACATCCCCATCACCCACCATCGCCACGACCGAAAACACCCATATCAACATAGTCAAACACTCCTTCAACCTTCATCCAGAAACAGGCTTCGCCTCCAGGATTTAAGACCGATCCGACCTCCGCCGGATAGGAGCATTTCGCCAGTCACCAAGCAAAACCCATGCCAGTGACCGTAAAACTGAGCAATATTGCCCATAACCCAAGCCGAGTCAGTGACTTACGTTCAACCAGATCAATTCTTGCCAATACAAAATATGGGCAATATGGCCTAGAATCTGGATCGCAGGGCAATATTACCCACCCCGCAGGCAAATCCATCGAACCTGAGTCAGATTTTCGAGGTAACATTGATGTCCGACCTAGATCGCCGTATCATCGGACAGGTGTTTCATATCGGTATCAACAGTGGATTCGCGAACAGTGGTTTTACGACGAAACGCTGGTCTTACGACGAATCTCTACGAGCAGCGAGGGCAGCGAAATGACCTATGCACCGTCTGAGGACGAAAAGCAGTTCACAGCCATCGTCCAGGCATTGGCTGCGGTCTTCCTGTTCATCCCACCGCTCGTCGGCCTGCAGATCAAGGAACATCGCCGTTCGCCCTATAATCAATACTGGAGCAGGGTCTGCCTGATGTGGTCGCTGATCATGACGATCCTGATGGTCACGGGTGGGATCGCCAGTTACATCCTGAAGATCCCCGGTCCGCTCATCGTCCTCGCAGCCATCCACGTCGTCTTCTGCATCACGGGCGCGATGTCCTCCTACTTCAACAGCCCCTTCAAATACTGGTTCGTCGCAAAACGTCTTTGTGCAGAAGAACTCGGCAACGTCTACGGTCAACTCACCAGCTCACCCACCAGAGAGCATGAAGAACGTTAACGCTCGGGCGGGGTACAGAGGCGCTGGGGATACTGTGATGGGTGGCTTACGAACGCGGGCGGGCGTACGCGCTCTACAATCGAGGTGGGAAGTGCGTGGGATTCGCGCACAGATCATTGGGTGACCGGGTCGTCAGATGGTCGCCGGGGCATCAGATGGTCGCCGGTTCGTCAGATGGTCGAGGTACGGACGGCGGATCAGGGTCAACAGGCGTATCCCTAACACCGCGTCGTTTTGCGTTTCTTTCCTACCCGGCCTACCTTTTCCTGCTTCTCGATATATTCCAGGGCCAGTGGCACTTTGCAGGCGGTATCCCCCATATCCACCTCGACCTTGCCGAGTTTCTTCGCCGTCGCCTTGGCCTGTTTCATCACCGGCGTTACATACATCGCCACTGCGATCACGAATCCGTTCATCGTATACCGCACACGATTGGAAGAACCGTCGATCTCCTCCTCAACCTGCTTCAGCAACGCCTTGATTTCAGCCAGGTCCAACGCGTCATCCGGCGATATCGCCACCAGGCTTGAATAGGTAGACCATCCACACGACGCGATGGACTCTTTTTTCTTCAACTTGATCCACTTCATCGCCATGTCGCGCCCGTGCGGACTCTCCGACGCCACCCAGGGCACTGCATACTCCGAGATCCACAACCACGCAGCCGACCTGGCCCAGCCGTCCAGTTCTTTCTTGCTCATCTGTTTTCCGTCGGCCACCAGCCCCGCAAGATACATCGCGTCGTAGTTCCCGGTATCGTAGAGTTCGCACGCCAGATCGTGGTTCCCCTTGATTTTTTTGGCGATCACTTTCAGGTCTGCCGCTTTCACCCCGAAAACATTGTCGCCACCCCCATGACGTGCGTACAGTTTGCGCGTCTGCTCGCTACCACATTTCTTCAGTTCCTTCATGACCTGCGTGACGCTGTTCATGGTATGGCTCCCATTCCGGTATGTGTGGTGGATGTCCCGAACCGAAATCTTAGTCCATAACCCATTTCCAGGATATACGCAGGTTTATGGTGCGACGCCGTATATCTTGTCCGCATTTCTCACACGACACCCTTCGCAAATGCCTCGGAGAACGCTATCGTTCCGAGCATGAAAATCGCCCTTCCAACCTGCGCCAACCTCCGCCCAAACGAGATGGATGACGATCCGCTGCATGAAGCACTGCAATCGCGAGGGCTCACAATCGATAGACCCATCTGGGACGATCCATCCATCGACTGGGCGTGCTACCGGGCGTGTCTTATCCGAACAACCTGGGACTATCAGTACAAACGCGAAGCATTCGTCGCCTGGGCTGAGCGTATCGAGCAACTCACCGAACTGTTCAACCCAGCTGGCGTCGTGCGCTGGAACACGCATAAATCCTACCTGGCAGACCTCGAAAGACGCGGCGTACCCATCGTCCCAACGGTGTGGCTGGAGCATGGGCAAACCGTCGATATCGCGAGCATTCTCGACGATCGCGGATGGGAGAAGGCCTTCCTGAAGCCCGCCATCGGAGCAACTTCACGCGGCACCCTGCGCTTCACGGCAGACGCATCCGGTATCGCGGAGGCGAGCGCCCATGTGCGACGCCTGATCCCCACTGTAAACCTCCTGCTGCAACCCTATCTCGACGCCGTCGAAACCAGGGGAGAGGTGTCAGCCATCTTCTTCGACGGTGAATTCAGCCACGCAGTCCGCAAAATGCCAGTCCCCGGAGACTACCGCGTGCAGGACGATTTTGGGGCGACCGACGAACCGACCACTCTCACCAGGCGCGAAATCGACCTCGCGCAACGCTGCATTGAGGCAGCCACCCCGAATGACACGCACAACGAAGCTTGGCCACTGCTCTACGCCCGTGTGGATTTTCTGCAAGACTGCGACGGAAATCTCCAACTGATCGAGCTGGAACTCGTCGAACCTTCGCTCTTTTTCCGCCACGCGCCGCAGGCAGCCAACACGCTGGCAAGCGCACTCTGTACAAGATTAGACATGGCGTGATTCGTAGACACGCTTTTTGAAACAGGATCGCGCTGGGCGTGTTATCTTGTAGGAGCTATATTGTTGTTTTCCGAGCCGTGACCCTGAAGGCGACCAATGCGGGAGTCCTGAAGGGAGCGGACACAAAAGGGACCGGTTTCTCTATATGTCCGCTCCCTTACGGTCACGGCTCGGATAAAGCACTCATAACATCATTTTGGAGTTGAACATGTTCGATATACACGTAATCGCCCTGGTCGTCGCCCTCATCCTGAACGCAGCCGCAAACCTGATGATGAAAATCGGTATGAATCGGATTGAAATCAGCGGCGGCCTGTTTCAATCCGGACCGGTCGGAGCGATCACGAGCGTGGTCACGAATCCGGTACTCATGATCGGCCTGACATGTTTCGGCCTCAATGTGTTCTGCTACATGTTTGCGTTACAGAGCAAAGCATTGAAGATCAGCATCGCCTACCCGCTCATGGTCGGCGGCGGGTTCGCGATCATCGCAACGGTTGGATATTTCTGGTTGCACGAGCAGATGAACCTCACCCAAAAGCTCGGCGTCGCCCTCATCCTGATCGGCGTCGTGGTCGTAGCATCGCAGATGGACTCCGAGACGACGTAAAGTACCACTGTGCCAAGCGTCATTGTGAAAAATGTCACAGTCATGGCACTTGTGACAGGGTTTTGGCTTCGGCGTCGGCAGCCAGGAATCGCTCGGTGTAGCGCTGATCGACCTGCTGACAGATTTCAGTGGCCATCTGCACAATTTGCGGATAATCCGGATCGCCGTCTGTGAAGGTTTCAAACTCGCCTGCCAGGATCACCAGGCGCAATAAATGCCGCAAAACGATCCCCTCATCCTTCACCAGATCTCGGGATTTGACGAATTTGAAGAAATCCCGCTCACCGTCAAAAACGCCGCCCGCCAACCACTTCGCCTGCACATGGAGCGATTCCGGCGTCTCAAGCTTTGCATCAAAGAGCAGCTTTAATAATTCCGGCAACGATGGAGGCGGGGGCGGACGTTTATCCTCGTCCGGCATATAGTCCACATATTCTTCCTCCTTCACGATCCGCACCTGCCCGGTCTCGCCATCGGAGATCACCAGTCCCATTTCGATGAGTCGCGGAACGAGTACATCCGTCTGAAGCGGTCCGGGCTGCAAGTCCCATATGCGCACTTTTCGCTC
Source organism: Planctomycetota bacterium (assembly GCA_024275565.1). Classification (GTDB taxonomy): domain Bacteria; phylum Planctomycetota; class Phycisphaerae; order UBA1845; family UBA1845; genus JAJRYY01. The sequence goes on along the minus strand of JAJRYY010000144.1, from coordinate 15,976 downwards.
GATGGCTGGCGCGACGGAGAGTACGGATTCCAATGCCTGGATTTTCTCCCCCAGATCGCTCCGGAGCAGCAGATCGGCCATGAACGCACCATACAACGGGTCGACGCTCCGGAAGGCTGTCAGTTTGTGGACGCTTTGGTCGAGCGTCACATGGTCACCGTCTTCTGCGCGTGTGAGGTATCCGAAGCTGGCGAGATTCCCGATCATATGGTCCAATTGAGACTGGAATTTTTCGATCCACTCTGTAGTATTGAATCGTTTGGTCAGAAATGCCCGCGTTTCGTGTAATGTTCCGGTTTTTATCAATAAATAAATTAGCACTTGATATGGGATCATGGAGCGGCTGTAGAGATTGGCTGGACCTGCTTTGATGAGCGTTCCGAACTGCCCCTCGGTCCAGTATTGCTCGGTCTTTCGCCGCGACGGTTTTTTACGTTCGAGCTGCTTTCTCGCACGCATGATGCCCGGGTCTTTTGAATTTGGGTCGATGAGGTCGAATTTTTTTCGCCATTTGTCGATTTTGACGTCGTCTTCGTGGGCCAGTGCATATACGTACCCATTGGTGTCGAACTGCGGACGCCCTGCCCGCCCGAACATCTGGTGGGCGGATGATGCGGGGATGAGCTTTTTATCGCCGCGTTTTCCCTTAATGAGCGAGCTAATCACTACGGATCGCGCTGGCAGGTTGATCCCGGCTGCCAGTGTTTCGGTGCATACCACAAATGGCGTCAATTTCCGCAGAAACAGGTCTTCGATGACTTCCTTGTGCTTCGGCAAGACGCCCGCATGATGCACACCGACGCCGCGAATCAGCATCTGCCGAAGCTTCGGAGCGATCCCCTGCGTCATATCCACGTCCGCGATGCGTTCCTCGATCTGTTTTCGCGCGTCCTGATCGATCAATTTCGCCCCCTTCAAGCGCTCAGCCACCTCCCAGCATTCCATCCGATTGAAGCAGAAAACGAGGGCTGGCGATCGATTGTCGTCATCGACGTCCGATACCATCCCTGGCAGATGCTCGGTTAAGAGCTTGTCTGGAACCCATACGAATTCCAGTGGTACGCGACGCTCATTGGTTTGCACGAGACGCATGGTGCGACCGTGCGATGTTGACATCCAGTGGAGGAATTCCGGAGCGTTTCCGACGGTGGCAGAGAGGAGCATGAGTCGGACGGATTTTGGCATGAGTACCAGGGAAAGCTCCCAGACGATCCCGCGTTCGAAGTCATTGAAGTAGTGGAATTCGTCCATGACGACGCCGCTGACTTCCTCCATGAATTCGTCCGCGAGCAGGTGATTCAGCAGAATCTCTGCCACGACGACGCGTATGGGTGCGTCTGGGTTTACCTTGCGATTTCCGGTTACGAGTCCGACGTCGTCTCGCGAGAACCCCCATGCTTCTGCCTTGTCCTGGAATTCTCGGAATTTCTGATCTGAGAGTGCGATGAGCGGTGTGGTGTAGTAGAGTCGCTTGCCTGTTGCGAGGGCTTCGAAGATGGCAGCCTCGGCGACCAGCGTTTTGCCCATGCCGGTTGGGGCTGTCACCAGGACGCCGGTGTCGGATTCAAACCACGCGAGGAGTGCTTCCTCCTGGAATGGGTATGGGTCGAATTCGAGAAAATCGAGGAATTTGTCACAGGCATCGTTGCGGTCCATGGGGGTTACCATAGCGAACAATGGTTGATTTGTCAGGATTGTGGTGTGATCTGATGTTGCACCCGCTGAGACTGCACAGCAGGAGCCGCCGTGATGGCGTTGCGATTGGATGGAACATTTTCTTGAGAGTTCATTACACATCTGGCGGGCGTATCGTAGGATATGGAGGGATTATTACGGTTCTCACTGGAATGGAGGGATTCAAAATGCACCCTGGATGCAAACGGTTTCGAGCTATACCCGCACTTTGCCTGATTGTTTTCGGAAGCCATGGCAGCCTGCTGGCGAGCGAACTCTGCGATACGACCATCGTGACCTTCGCCGAGGGTCTTTCGCCCACTTCTGAAATCCATGTGGCTACCGATGGCAGCAATCAGAGCGGAGACGGGACTCCTGGTAACCCATACGCCACCTTGCAATTCGCCATCTCACAAGCCACCCCCGGATCGGCGGTCATCATCCATGAAGGGACGTACGCGGGTGGGAATTTCATCAGCGGTGTGGCTGGGACGCCATCCGCCCCGATCTGGATCGGTGGCGCTGCCGGCGAAGGGCGTCCGGTCATCGATGGTGGGAATACGGGACTGCAGATGAGTCGCGCCAAGTATGTGGTGCTGCACGACCTGGAAGTCCGAAACGCTGCTGATAACGGGGTCAACTTCGACGATGGGGGCGATGTGGCTGACCCGCTTGCTGCGCACCATCTTGTGTTTCAAAACCTCTCTATTCACGACATCGGTGGTAGCGGGAATCAGGACGCGCTCAAGCTGTCCGGGTTGTACGATTTCTGGGTGCTTGACTGCGCGTTCGCTCGAGCTGGCGGCAATGGTTCGGGGAGCGGGATCGATCAGGTTGGCTGTCATCGCGGGTTGATCGCTGGATGCACCTTCTTCCAGATGTCTGGCAGCGCGTTCCAGCTCAAGGGTGGAACGACTGACATCGAGGTGCGGTGGTGCCGTATTACGGATGGTGGACGCCGAGCCTTCAACATCGGCGGGTCCACCGGTTTCCAGTTCTTCCGCCCGCCACTCTCGACCACGATGCCCAATGTCGAAGCCCGCGATATCCGCATCGTTGGAAATGTTATCGAAGGGTCTGTGGCGTCGCTCGCCTACGTCGGGGCTGTGAACTGTGTCGTCGCGAACAACACCATCATCACACCGGGGAACTGGTTATTTCGTATTCTGCAGGAAACGACCACGCAGGGGAAATTCGAGTTCCTCCCCTGCTCTGACAACACCTTTTCCAACAACCTTGTCTACTTCGATCGGAGCGAGATTTCGACCTACGTCAACATCGGCCCCAACACCGCCCCGGAGACCTTCAGCTTCAGCAACAACCTCTGGTACGCTTTCGACAACCCGTCCCAGTCCACGCCCAATCTACCTGCATCCGAAACCGGTGGCGTGTATGGACAGGATCCTCTATTGGCAGACCCGTCCGCCGGCGACTTCCGCATCTTTGAGGGCAGCCCTGCTGTCGCGTCCGGCGTTGATCCGGCTGGCGTTGCTTCCGATTTTCAGGGGACGTGTTACGCTACGCCGCCGGCGATCGGTGCATACGAAACGCCTGCTGATGGTGATCTTGACGCCGACGGTGATCGTGACCTGTTCGATTTCGCGCTCTATATCGACTGCGCAGCCGGTCCGGATCAACCCGTGCCCCTTGCATGCGACCGTGCGGATTTTGACGGGGACAGGGATGTCGATTTCGTCGACTGGGGTCACTTTCAGCGCTGCTTCCGGCCTTGATCCCCCGATTCGGGCGTGGTTCGTATCTTCAGGTATGGGGAGGTCGATGGCAGCTTGGTGTGCGTAGATAGCGTTATCCTGGCGGTGATACCGTCGATCATCGGCTCCCCCACCTCTAAAGAGGTGGGCCACACTCCTCTAAAGAGGTGGGCCACACTCTCAGTTCGCCGCCCTCTCAGTTCGCATCGATCGCCGGTTTGCGTTGATCGTCGGTTCGCGTTGATCGGGCAGTGGCCTATTCACAAGTTCGGGCGGTTTGGTTATCATGCGTTCCTTACGGGGACATGCCCGAACATCGCAACCATCGCCCTACTTCGGAGGTACTCAATCGTGCGATTTTGTCTGGTCGACATCGAAGGTGACACCGCAACAAAACTCTGCGTCGAACGCGAAGGAAAACTCCATCCGCTGGATGCACCCGCATCGCTTCGTGGTGCGCTGGATCAGTATGGTCCTGACGGTCTGAAGGCGCTGGCTGCCAAGGCTGATGGCGGCGGCGTGGAGATTGGCAAGGTGACGCGTTGGCATCCGCCGGTCCCTGACGCCCGTACGTTTCGTGATTTTTACGCGTTTGAGCAGCATGTTAAGACCTGTCGGCAGAAACGCGGTCAGGAGATGCTGCCGGAGTGGTATGAGATTGCGGTGTTCTACTTCTCGAATCCGACGTCGATGCTTGGGCATGGTGAGGCTGTTCAGAAGCCGAAGGATACGAAGGAGCTTGATCTTGAGCTTGAGATTGGTTGCGTCATCGGCAAGCAGGTCAGGGATGTTTCTGGTGATGGGGCTGAGGATGCGATTTTCGGGTATTATGTGCTGAACGATCTCTCCGCGCGCGACCTGCAACGCTATGAAATGAAGTGTATGCTCGGACCTGCCAAGGGTAAGGATTTTGCGTCTGCGATGGGTCCATATGTCGTGACGACCGATGAGCTTGAAGACCTTCGCGTTGGTCCCGGTCGGTATGATCTGACCATGGTCGCACGGAAGAACGGTAAGGAGATTTCGCAGGGGAATATGAAGGATCTTACGCATGATTTCACCAAGATGATCGCCCGTGCTTCGCGCGATGCGACGTTGCATGTTGGCGATCTGCTGGGTAGCGGTACGGTGGGTACGGGTTGTATTCTTGAACTGGGTCCGGACACCACGGATGGCTGGCTGGAACCGGGCGACACGATCGAACTGGAAATTGACCGGCTGGGTATTTTGACAACGCCGATCAGGTAGTGGTCGGTTATGCTCAGGTTCCGGGTGCCACCGGCAGTTTGTCCGCCAGTGTTTTGACGGGACAATGTTGGTGGGACAATGTTGATATAGTGCGATGGCCGTTACGAACATGAAATCCTTCACAGATTACACAACACTTGTGACAGCCGAGCGTGAGAACCGTGCGAATTTTCACACGATGCTCTCCTGCGTTTTGCCGCGTCCTATCGCGTTCGTCTCGACGGTCTCGGCTGACGGCGTTCCGAATCTTGCTCCGTTTTCGTTTTTTAACGGCGTCGGATCGAACCCGCCTGCAATCATTTTTTCGGCGGCGACCAAGGCTGATGGTACGGACAAGGATACGATCAACAATCTTCGTGCTGTCCCCGAGGTGGTTGTGAATGTTGTCACTTATTCGATCAAAGATGCGATGAACCAGGCCTCTTTTGCCTACGCGCCCGAAATCGATGAGTTCGAAGCTGCCGGTTTTACGCCCGTTCCGAGTCGATTTATCAAGCCAGCACGCATTGGCGAATCCCCCGTGCAGATGGAATGCAAGGTGGTCGATATCGTGAAGGTTGGTCATGGCGCGTTGTCGGCGAATATCTGCATCGGCGAGATTCTCTGTTTCCATATTGCTGAGGAAATGGCGCTCGATAACGGGACGGTTGATGTGGAGAAAATCGACCTCGTTGCGCGGATGGGCGGCGACTGGTATGCGACGATGCGTGACCGTTTCGAACTCCCGAAACCCACAGAAGGGGGTGGCGATGCTCTTTAGCGGCGGAGACCACTTTAGAGGCTGAGAAACCGAAGATCGACAACGCACAGCATACGAAACAAATATGATGCTTGAATTGGACATTTCCAACCTGATCGCTTCCAACCTGCTCGCAGAGCTTCCAGCGATGCTCGCATCGCGTGGATCAGCCTATATGTTCGGCGCCCTCATTGTCGCAACCGTCGTGTTCACCACGTCCGCCCGAAAACCCACACCCCGCTGTCGGAACTGTCGCGAGATTAACCGTCCCAACGCCCGCTTCTGTGCCCACTGTGGTCATCGCCTGAAACAGTGTGGCTGGTAAGGCAGTGTCGGTGGTAGATGCAGGGGCGATGGTGAAGGCAGGGTTGATGGCTGGTCGAAAAAATGCAGCGTCACCCCATCCGGATGGCGACCTTTCATCCGGCGAATCACGCATCCCCCCCCCCAACGTCCGACGCAACATCCGCCGACGCATCCTGACCTGGTATGCAAAAAATGCCCGCGATCTCCCCTGGCGACGACGTGCCGGCGACGGATACGCCCAGTGGGTGGCGGAAATCATGCTCCAGCAGACCCAGGTGAAAACCGTCATCCCGTACTACAACCGGTTCATGCAGTCTTTCCCCACCGTCAAACGTCTGGCAGCCGCCACCGACGATGAACTCCTACACCACTGGCAGGGGCTTGGATATTACCGACGGGCTGCGAATCTGCACAAAGCTGCAAAGCAACTGGCAGACGCAAAAATCGACCTCCCGCGCGATCCCGTCAATCTCCGAAAACTCCCTGGTATTGGTCAATACACGGCTGGCGCTATCGCCTCGATCGCTTTCAACCACCCTGCACCCGCCGTTGATGGCAATATCACCAGGGTCTACGCCCGCCTTTTCCACATCACCGGTGATGTCACACGCCCCGACACCCGGCGACACATCCAAAACCTCGCAGCCGCCATGATCCCCACCAAGATTCCGGGACATTACAATCAGGCGCTCATGGACATCGGTGCAACGATCTGCGTCCCGGCGAACCCTCTCTGCACGGTCTGCCCGCTGAGCAATTACTGCCAGGCGAATATTCACGGAGACGCCGGCGAACTGCCAATCAAGGCAACCCGCAAATCCGTCACAACCCAACACGTCATCACAACCGTCATACAACACCAGAACCACCTGCTCGTCCGAAAACGACCATCCACCGGTCTATGGGCGGGATTATGGGAACCACCGAATGTTGAAATTTCGGTCACAGATGCAAAGGACGACGCAGGTAAAGTGCCACATCTCGACACCCTGCTGCGTGAATACAACATCTCATCCAATATAATTCCCCAGCACATCGGGCGAATTCCCCATCTTCTTACCCATCGCCAATACCACTTCGATGTATATAAGGTCCAATTATTCTGCAGAGTGAGGAATACTCCCGATAATAACCACCAATGGATCGCCCAGGAGTACATCCATACGCTTGCCATTTCGACTGCGACGCGCAAAATCTTTTCCTTGTTCACAGGCGAATAAACGTGCAGAAAACGCTACCATGGGTGGTATATGCACTTGTTCGGCAACTTACGTTTGCGTCGGTTTGTTCCGCGCGCGTGTCACATCCTGGCACTGCTCATTGCGAGCGTGGCGTTGGCTCAGCCTGCGCTGTTTGTGGATGCTCAAGGGACGCCTCCGGTCCAGGATGGTCGCTCGTGGGCAACTGCATTTACGAGTCTCCAAAGCGCCCTGGCCGTCGCTCGTGTCACATCTGATATCACTGAAATCCGTGTGGCTGGCGGCGTTTACAGGCCTGCTGGATTCAACAGCAGTCCTGACATCGCGTTCCGTATGCAGAACAACCTTGCGATTCTTGGCGGTTATGCTGGATCGAGATATCCGAACTCGAACCTGCGCGACATCGATGTTTTTCGGACCATACTGTCTGGTGATCTCGATCAGAATGACGGTCCGGATTTTGCCAACAATGACGAGAATTCTTACCACGTTCTAACTGCGGTCGACGTCGGACCTTCAGCGCTGATCGAGGGGTTCACGGTCACCGGAGGCGCTGCGAATGGGATCAACCCCAACCACCGGGGTGGTGGTGTTTTTATATTCAATGCATCACCAACCTTTCGTCATTGTCGTTTCATTGAGAACGCCGCGTACTCCGGGGGGGCTGTGTACGCTGCCCTCAGTTTGCCGCGGTTTATGTCTTGTGATTTTGAGAGGAACATTGCGGTGGATGCTGCGTCTGCAGATGGTGGTGCAGTTCTATCGGTGCAATCCACGTTCACCTGTTCAGCGTGTACATTCCGTGAGAATATTGCTACCGCATCCGGGGGCGCGATTGCGTCTGATGGTGCTGGACCTGTTCTGTTCGGATGTCATTTTTCCGGGAACACAGCGTCCAGCGGAGGTGCGATTCACTGCGTCGATGACTATGCATTCCTGCAACTGGCGGATCGCCCTCTTATTTCCAATTCGATGTTTCATGGTAATCTGGCTGGATCTGGCGGCGCAATACATATCCTTAACAGTGCCCCGCTGATCACGAATTGCCTGTTTCTTGGCAATATCGCGACCAATGGGGGCGCTTTTTATTCGACCATCAGCCTTCACAGTCTGAACCTGCTCACCCTCACACATTCAACTCTGACTGGAAATCTCGCATTTTCCAATGGTGGCGGTATCAATGACAATACGTTTTCCGACGAAACAATTGTTATTGAGCATACAATTTTGTTCAATAACCGGGATAACAATGGTACACTTCTCTCATCGCAAATCTTCGGGTCCGGAGCCATAGACGTGTCCTACTCCTGTGTTCAAGGTTGGATCGATGACGGGGTGTCGCCGGGTATGATCTCGGATGATCCTCTGTTTCTGGATTCTGATGGAGCGGACGGTATTGCGGGCAATGAGGATGATAACCTTCGACTTTCGCCGAATTCGCCGTGTATCGATGCTGGTGACCCTGCCATAACACAGCCCCTTCTCGAAACCGACCTTGATGGGCATGCTCGTATTCTGTGCGACATCCTTGATATTGGCGCGTACGAATCCGGTTTTGGTGATATAGACTGCAATCGAGTGGTCGATGTGTTCGATTTCGGATCCTGGGAGGTGTGCGTCGCTCAGGGGATGGCTGGGAAACTGGATCCTGTCTGCGTTCCTTTTGACGCCGACGCCGACGGTGACATTGACATTCTTGATTTTCAAGCGTTTCAAATTGCGTTCAATGGACTGGACTGAAGTTTTTAATCAAGGGAGGTATTGCCATGTCCCAGTTTTCCGCTCGCCTTGCAGCACTCGTCGTAGCATGTCATGCATTTTCAACGTATGGGACCCCTGTTTATGTTGATACAGACGCCAGTGGGCCAGTCCATGACGGGCTGACCTGGTGTACTGCTTATATTGATCTCCAGGAGGCGTTCACTGAGGCTGCTGCCGATCCGACTATCACGGAAATCCGTGTGGCAGAGGGAACGTATCTCCCGGATGATTCTATTCCCCCGAATGGCCGAGATGCGACATTTCCCATGAAAAATGGTCTTGCATTTCTTGGTGGCTTTGCTGGTTGTGGTGAGGCAGACCCCGATGTGCGCGATAGTTCACTCTATGAGACCATCCTCACAGGTGATCGGAATGGAGACGATGGTCCTGATTTTGCCAACAATGATGAAAACGCATGGCATATTGTGACCGCCACGAATGTGAATAATACAGCGGTCATCGACGGGTTCACGTTCAGCCATGGCAATGCATTCGACGGGAATACCTTTGTGGGAGAGCGAGACAGGGGTGCAGGTCTTTATGGTACACAGTCGAGCGTCATTGTTCGCAACTGCACCTTTTCTGACAATCACTCCATGCGTGGTGCAGCCTACATCCGTGGCGGTTCGCCGTCGTTCGTCGACTGCACATTTCTCGATAATCATGCTGATCGTACCGGTGGCGGATTGTCACTGCATAACGTGACAGCCGCCGTGACACGATGCAGTTTTGTCGGAAATCTGTCCTATTCACCAAGCGAGGATGGACCTGCGACTGCCCATGGGAATGGCGGAGGTTTTCACTGTGCTGGGAGTACAATCACTGCGACCGATTGCTTTTTCACGCAGAACTCGGCGCTGGGATGGGGCGACAGTTCACTCAATTCGCCGACGGCTGGCAATGGCGCTGCATTGCTCGTGTTTAACTCCGGAGGAACATTCACGAACTGCCGGTTTATAGACAACACGGCTGAAGCTTATGGCGCTGGCGTGCTGAATCAGAATGGATCGAATCCGACATTTATCAACTGCTATTTTGATAACAACAAAGTGCTTGGGACAGAATGGTGGGAACCAGCCGGCGCTGCCATAAATAACTGGTTTTGCAGCCCAACTTTTGTTGACTGCGTTATCACAAACCACACTTCCACACATGGTCACGGTGGCGGTATCCATAGCCACAATGCGACAAATATCTTTATTCGATGCTCTATCACCAACAATCACGCATTGATCGACGCCGGCGGCGGCGCCTACCTGGCTGAGTCTGATTCCACCTTCCTTCAATGCATCTTCGCCAATAATACCGGAACGCGTGGGGCAGGGATTTATATGCTCGGAGACGCTTTGGCTGTCTTTGTGGATTGCCTCTTTACGGACAATGTTGCAGACAATATTGCCGGAGCTGTATTTGTCGCCTCGGGGATGTCTGCTGATTTTATCAATTGCACGATCACTCAAAATACGGCAGTCTCCTCCAATACGGGTGGCGTCTATCACTTGAGCAATGGACACCTTAATATTGAAAACTCCGTAGTCTATGGCAACACCGACAATTTAGGACAATTCCAGAATGGCCAGGTACGGATCCTTCTTGGCACGCATGATATTAACTATTCCAATATACAGAACCTGCTTCCGTCGCTTGGTGGTGTGGGTAATTTCGACGCAGACCCGCTGTTTCTCGACGCAGTCGCCGGGAATTATCGCATTTCTGCACTGTCGCCATGCGTCAATACTGGTGATCCGTCTATGACGACATCCGGTGATGCTGTAGACCTCGACGGGCACCCACGCAAGCTCTGCGATCGAATTGATGTGGGTGCGTATGAATATGGGATGGCTGATGCGGACTGCGATCTTGATGTGGACCTTGGTGATTATGCGGAATGGCAGAACTGCGTGACTGGTCCAGGTGTTGTGGCGGACGATGGCTGCGCGATGTTCGATTTTAACGCAGACCGGGATGTCGATCTCGATGATTATCGCAGTTTTCAACTGGCATTCAGTCTACCATAGCGGTGTATGGTCGCGAAATGAGTCATTCAGGCTGGCGGAGTGTTTGAACATCTGATGGCTGCGTATGCGAGAAACGCCCAGCCTATGATGAGCGAAAACCCGCCGACTGGTGTGACCATGCCCAGTTTTGTGACGCCGGTGATCGCGAGTGCGTACAGACTTCCGCTGAAGAGTACGATTCCGATCAGGAACGCGTAGCCGGCGGCGTTGACGCCTGTGGTCGATCCGCGACTGGCGATCCATGCGACAACGCACAATGCAAGTGCATGGTACATGTGGTAGCGAGCACCGGTCTCGAATACGAGGAGGTAGTCCGGGCTGATCTTGCCTTTGAGGCCATGGGCACCGAAAGCACCGGCTGCCACGCTTAACAGACCGTTCACAGCTCCGATCGCCAACCAGATATTCCAGCCCATGTTCAGTTGCTCCTCGCTGTCGTCAGAACCGTTTCGCATCGCCGGCATGCAACAGCCAGCCTCACATTTTCAACCGCCATCGATCCTGCCAACCGGTCCGTCCCGAACGTCCGTCACTTCCACATCGATGATTTCGCCATCTGTGACGGATTCATCGTCCCATGGGCTGAAACCCTGTACAGGACCCATACCAGCACCACTGCTTACGCCAAAACCGCCGCTGATACCCGGTCCCAGTCCACCATGCAGGCCGGGTCCTCCATGCATACCGGGTCCTCCATGCATAATTGTCATGCGTGACTTGAAAAATGCAGCGGCGCGATGTTTGATCCATCCTCGAATCGGAGGGATCAACAAGGCGAACCCGAACGCGTCCGTAATCAGGCCAGGCGTCACCAGGACCAGGCCTGCCACGAAAATCAACAGCGCATCGACAATATCGCTGGTGGGCATGCGACCTTCATTGAGGTCGATCTGGACGCGCTGCCATGTGGCTGCCCCCTGCCGCCGAGCGAGATAAGCTCCCAGGAAACCCGTCACTACGACAACGCCGATCGTAGGCCCCCAGTCGATCGCACCCGCCAGCCGGATCAGCAGTGACAGCTCCACCAGAGGTAGCGTGACGAACAATAATATCAACCAGATCAGCACGATTCTGTCCTTCTCAAATAGGGATCGCGACGGGCAAAATCCCCCACCGCAGCTCCCTCGGGTGACCTTACAACGTCCACCACCCATCGTCCACCCGCAATCGCGCGTTGCGACTTGCGTCCTCCAAAGGTACGCTCACGCACATGGCGAAGCAAACGACCTTGGCGGCGATTTATTCCTGCTTGTCCTATGGATTATAACCATGAACATCTCGGAAATCTTCCACTCCATCCAGGGCGAGGGCAGGCTTGTGGGCGTCCCCTCCGTATTTATTCGCGTCTCGGGATGCAACCTCCGCTGCACCTGGTGCGACACGCCCTATGCGTCCTGGAACCCGGAGGGGGAAGAGATGTCGCCTGATCTCATCGCCAGGACCATCAAACGGTATCGTGCAAGCCACGTCGTCATCACCGGTGGCGAACCGATGATTTTTCCTGAAATCACCGAGCTGTCTGCGCTGCTGGGAGAGTCCGGATATCATATCACCATCGAGACGGCTGCCACGATCTATCACCCCGTGACCTGCGACCTGGCGAGCATCAGCCCGAAGATGGCGAATTCCACACCATTCGTACGGGACTCTGGCAGAGAGGCTGCCCGTCATGAACACCTTCGTCTGAATCGCGACGTCATTCAACGGTTCATGGACAACTTCGAGCACCAGTTGAAATTCGTGGTCGACGCACCGGGAGACCTCGTCGAAATCGAGGAGCTGGTAGGATCGCTGAGCGGTGTTCGACCCGAGAATGTACTGCTCATGCCGCAAGGGACTACGGTCGAAGAATTACGCTCCAAGGCGACATGGCTGGCGGATGCTTGCATGGAACGGTCCTTCCGGTATTGTCCGAGACTTCAGATTGAGCTGTATGGGAATACGCGTGGAACCTAATTGACATGGCGGGAGCAGGACGTGTTTCAGATTTGCAAGACATTCACCATCGAGAGCGGACACATGCTCAGCAAGCATCCCGACCGCTGCCGATTTCCGCATGGTCACAGTCGATCCATCGAACTCGTGCTGTCCGCTCCTGACCTGGATGATGGGGATATGGTGTGCGACTTCAAGTGGATCAAGCTGGCAGTCAAGGACTACCTCGACACCTACGATCATGGATTGTGCGTAAATGCAAGCGACCCAGCCATCGAAGCTTTGAAAGGTTTCGACGAGCGAATCATCATCTTTGAAGAAGGTGACCCCACGACGGAGCTGCTGGCCAAGCGCATTTACGACTTCTTGGTGGAACAGATCAGCACCGGGAAATCGTTCGATACTCCGGAAGGCGTCACATACAGCATCCGCCCGACCGTCCGCCTCAACCGCGTCCGGGTCGGTGAAACCCCCTCCACCTGGGCAGAATACGCCCCTTAAACCACTACACCTGAAGGGTCAAATCGGCTTATCCACGAGACTGCCAGCACATCCGGGAGAAGCCGCCTCCCTTCGATTCGTTTCGCGATAGTCCCACCTGGAGTTCACACCCATCCGATTGGGAATGGGTATGCGCGAGAAATACCGAGCCGTGTACAGCGCCATCGCCACGAAATAAGCAAAGCCATGTCGCCCCCGAAACAGCTCAGCCTGACGCAGAGAATCCAGAAAATCATCACGTCCGGAAAACGTTGGCATCATCTGAAAACACGGCGCAATACTCATGGCCAGGTGACTGTCAGACCCAACATATTTCGGCAGTCCCCGCTCCTCCGCGAACGCCTCAGCACGATGGTCCGGTGCGGAAAAGAAATTCTGCGCATTGTTCACCTCGACCGCATCCAGTAGATCTGCAATCTCGAACACCGTCTCGCCAAGCCCGCAACCAAACGCCTTGACAAACGGATGCGGCGCCAGCACGAGTCCTCCCTGCTCACGAATCGCCCGGGCAGTATCCAGTGCAGACATCTCCGGGCGAATCCGCTCTTCGAGAAACAGTCCGATAAGATGCCCATCCCGCGTTGTCACTTCCTCGCCAACAATCACCTGCAGATCGCTCGAACCTGCAAGGGCTTGCGCACCTTCAATCGTATCATGGTCCGTCACTGCGAGACAATCGACCCCCTCGCGTTTGGCATATGCCTCCAGCGTGGAAAGCGTCACATCCGAATCCGGCGAATAGTTTGTATGAATATGTATCAGAGCTTTGATGCGTTCGATCTGCCCCATCGTACTCCCCCCCCTGCCACCACCATCTGCACCGCTTCCCCAAACACCACGCCAAAGTAACCTTACATATTCAACGACAGGGAATCAAACCCCAAACCCATCGCCCGATAATCGTTGCCAACGCCGATCCAGCACCCCGATTCCAGTCAAAATAGTTTCGCAAATCTTTCGTAATCCCGATAATTGTGTCGCGCAGGCCACAGGGGATGGTCTCGCCCAGGGCAAAGGTAGTTGTCTCGTCCAGGCCAAAGGGGTCAGACAGGACGGGCCGGCGAAACAGCCGGGGCGGCCTCCATTTTCGCAGGATTTTTATCGCCCTTGTAGGCGCTCAGAATGGCTTGTTTGTTGTCCACGCAACCGCGCAGGAACGTGGCAGCCCGGGGGAGAACGTCGTCGGCTGGTGCGATGCTCTTGTTCCAGAGCTTAGGCCACTCGAACATGAGGTAGTCGCAGAAGTACACCCCTTTCAGGAGATCGATGGCGCGGGCCAGCTCGACATTGCCCTCGCCAGGAACATGGTACTGCTCGAGGTAGCCTTGCTCGTCAAAGACACCATCGCATATGTGGACCATGCCGATTTTCGTACCTAGACGCGGGATGGAAACCGTGGGACGTTCGCAGGTAGACACGGCGTTGCAAATGTTCCAGCACGCCCTGATGGCTGGGTGGGAGGCGTAATCACAAAGGTGCCAAAGACTCGCGCTTCCGGAGAAATCTCCGACGTTTTCGACGAGGATGGTCACTTTTCGGTCACCAGCGTAGGGTGCGATACCGGTGAGGGATTCAGCGATTCTTGCAATGGTCGCTTCTCGGACTTCGCCCTTCTGAGCCTCTCCGACGAAGATGCGAACGTATGGGCAGGCGAGTTCAGCCGCCAGATCGATGTATTCGGTAAGCTCTTCGCAACTGCGAGCCAAAGCGCTGCGATCGCGGGCGTCAAGGGAAATGCTGCTGCCGAGACAGACGAGCTCGACGTTGGCGCTGGCGAAGAGTTGCCTGGTCGCACCGGGGTTGGCTGACACCTCAGGAACACGCGTGAGATCGAGATTTCCTTTGATCCCACGCAGTTCGACGCCGTCGTAACCATATTCACCAGCCTTCGCGACGACCGTCGTAAGATCCCACGACGGACAGGCCAGCGTGCTGAAACCAATTTTCATTGGGGAGTCCTCTCAATCTTGCACGCGCCAGACATGCTGGTCCGCACAGCGGAACCTGCCCTGCTTACGCGTTTCCACACGATGGCCCGTACAGTGGACCCTCATCACAGAGAACAACGTATGGTCATTTCCGGTGCAATGTCAAGGACAACCAATAGGACGGCTGCACGGCAGGGCAGTGGATACCGTGCAACCGTCTTCAAATCAAGACTTTACCAATGCCCCCCCGAGCGGTTGTTGCGCCGCATCAAACTGGGCTTGAACTTCGTAAAACAGGACAGTTGGCACTGAAAATCCCGCGCCAAGAGTCAACAGGCTTATTGCCCGTCGCGAGGATCAAGCTCGAAGACGTCAGGATCGATGATAATCACGCCACCACCACCACCGTCGTCCGGGCAAGCCCCGCCACATGGAATGACATTATGCGCTTCATTCGACGAGAACTCAGCATACCAGGCCCATGCTGGCGACAGATCACGATTAACTCCGGGGTGAAAGTTTCCTGTGTTACCTGGGAAGTTTTGGACGTATGGGACAGAAGTTGCGCCCATGGATAGCGGCGAGCATCCCCAGATTGGGTCGCCGGAATCGAGAACCTCGACTCCACCACCACCAACTTGTGTAAATGTAGCCTTCCAGATAAGCGGTAAAACGCTATCGAACGTACCACCGTTGGCGTACGTCTTCGTAGCGACAATTTGCCCCCACGTCTGGCCTACAAGGTCAGACAACTCGATATGCACATCCCAAAACTCCACGAGATTGCTGTTGCCGTAGGTCACCTTGATCGGTGCCACGCTGACCAAACTTATACCCTTAAACTTGATACGGGTCGCTCCGACATCCCCGATCTGAGGCGTGCTCGGATCCTTCTGGCGACGGATCGATGTATCCGCATCGGCCGGAAGACCTTGCCCTTGCCCAGGTCCGAAGG
>JAJRYY010000143.1 GCA_024275565.1 Planctomycetota bacterium | reverse complement strand
TTCCGGCGCGGATCGATTCTTCGAGGTAAATTGCTGCTGTAAAATAGAGCATCGAAATGGCGGACATCGCTTCGAAATCGTCGAAGCAGGCCATGCTGGTCGAGGCGATTTCGTCCACAAGGTCAGCCTCCAGGAACATCATCCGTTCGTATTCCCTGAGACGTTCCGTACGCTCGTCTGACTTGCTGGGCAGGCTATTGCCTGCAACATCGCACGCCGCGCTGGCTGTCGCATCGCAAGCCGCATCGCACGCCGTACTGTCTGCCGCGTCGCTTGTCGTCTGAGTCGCCGTGTTGCCAAGGATATCCGCCAGTCGCTCGACGGAAAAGAGCGTATGCGCCATTCCGGGGCTGAGCCATGGGTCCACGAAGGTCGCTCCAAAGGGCAGGATCGCCCAGCTGCCGGTTCTGGTGGTATTATCGGTTACGGCGGTATTGTCGGTTACGGCGGTATTGTCGGTTTCTGTCGCATGGCCTGCGGCTGACGCCAGCATCCGCTGCATCCGATCGGTACGCACCAGAGGGATGATTGCTTGCGCATCTTTGAACTGGGACGCGATCGTGGGATAGCGCTCGATCAGGTCGGTCCATTCCTGATTGGCTGACACGTTGGTGCTGAGCGGATGGACGTCCATCTGGAGCGAGAAGCCCGCACTGGTGACACCATTGTCGAAGTGCAGGACCCACATCCAGCCGCCGTCGATGACGTGGTGCAGGGCTGAGGTGTCCGGGTCGAAGGGGTAGTCGCCAAGCGACGCGCCAAGGTCGCCAAGTATCTTCCGTATGGGTGATACGCCTTCAAAATGCCCGTAAATGGTGCGCGTTCTGGTTGCGAGATTGTCGCTATTTGTAATACCCAGCGCATTGGCCAGGACCGCACTCGGACCCGTGGCATCGATGACGAAGGGGGCGAAGTATGTGCGTTGCTGCCCGCTTACGGTACAGCGAATTCGCCACCCGTCCTTCTGCTCGATCTCTGTGATGTCGCAGCGGTCGTGGTAGTTCACGCCCATCTCGACCGCGCGGGTGGCCAGGTGGTGATCGAAGTCGGAGCGGAGGATGTGGGTGTCGCCATGCTCTGCGTCCGGATTTGCGGCTACGAGCAGTTCGCTGTTATGGGAGGGTGTCGGCGTGAAATGCTTGCCTTCAGTGTGGCGGAAAAAGCTGAATCCACGCTTCAGGCCGCAGGTGAGATCGGGATGCTGCTTCTTCCACGATCCATATTTGCAGAGGGGCGTCAGCCAGGGCAGATCGTAGCGTTTTGCGATGCGCTCGAGGAGGAGGTTTGCGAGGGGTGTTGAGGATTCGCCGATCGCGAATTTTGGGTGCCGGTGCTTTTCGAGGAGCAGGGGGGTGATGCCCTGCTGTTTGAGGATGATGGCTAGCAGTGTTCCGGCGAATCCTGCGCCGAGGATGATGACGTCTGCCTGTTCGTCGGAATCTGTGTGTTCGTATGCTCGCTCAGACGCTTGCTCAGACGCTCGTTCGGATGCTCGTTCAGAGGCTCGCTCAGATGCTTGCTCAGATGTTCGTTTGGGTGTGGTTTTCATTGGATTTCGCAGGATGTGATGCGTGGTTCGATGGACTGGCTGAGGTTCATGCGCGTGAGTCGCGCGATGCGCTGGTCCTTGTTCGGGGCGTCTGGGTAGAGGTGATGGACGTCCCAGAGGTCTACGAAGACGCGGCCTTTGCGGAGGTTGAGGGCGTCGTCGAAGGCGTCCTCGAGGGATGCGAGGGTGGGGGGTGTGAAGTGTCCCTGTAATGCGAGGGCTTCCATGGCTCCGTTTCCGGCACGGGTGGGTATTATTGCGCAGCACTCGACGCCGATGTCGAAGGCGAATCTGACGGATTTTCCGCACCACTCGACGCCCTCCGATTCGGTCATGAAGGGTGGACGGAGGAGGATGAAGGATCGGACGCTGCCGCCGATGTCGAGAATTGTACGGGTTGCGTTTTCGTACTGGTGGAGGGTCATGCGTTTGTTGAGTTTTTCAAGTATTGCTGGATGCACGGTCTCGAGGCCCATGGCGACGTGGAGGTCTGCGTTGAGCGTGTCGGCGTACTTCTGGTATCTGTCACCGACCATCCGTGGGTGGGCTTCGACGATGACGGTGTTGAAATCTGCGACGAGGCTGATGATTTCGGCGTCGTCTTCGGGTGGGACTGCGCGGTTGTCGAAGAAGTTGCCGCTGTTGTAGAGCTTGATGTTTGGTGCGGGGGGGAGCTGGTCGAGGGCGTGGCGGATCTGGTGGGGGATCGCGCCGGGTGGGGTCGGGGTTTCGAGGGTGTTCTTCCAGAGGTCGCACATGAGGCAGCGGAATGGACATTCGGAGTTGGTGAGGAATAGGGTGGCGACGTCTTCGAGTTTGCGCGATGGTGCATGTTCCTGCTCGACGAGGAACGCGTAGGGGATGTATGGATCGACCTGGTTTCGGGGCGGTCGGCGGTCAAGTATCCATGCGTCGTCGAGCTTGCCTGCGTCGTCGAGCTTGCCTGTGCTGTTCAGCTTGCCCGTGCCGTCCAGACGGTTTGTGTCGTCGATATCGGTTGAGGCGATCGTTTTGTCGGTGTCAGTTTCCGGCGTTCTCATAGTGACCGTGGAAGCGATTGCGGCAGTCCTGCTCGGTTGCGGAGAAGATGTCGGTGAACGTTTTATCGGACATTGCTCCATGCTGGAAGCGGCGCTTCTCGAAGATGGGCATGTCGATGCCGGTGACTGATTTGACGCCGCGTGCGACGATTTCGCCCTTCAATTCGTATAAGCGATCGTGGTTCCAGTCGGTGAGTTCGATGTAGGGGATGGCTTCTGAGACTGTGATGACGGAAGTTGCGACGTAAGGGCTTATGGCTGTGAAGCCGAGCGCGGTTGTCGGGGCGTAGGTCCGGGCGTAGCCACGACTCTGTCCGCCGGAGTAGGTTAGCGAATGCTTGATGGAATGGACGCCCCATCCTTCGTGGTAGAGGAGGGGATTGTTCAGGACGCTTCTTATGGTCAGCTCGGGGTTCTCCTCGATGGGGTAGTCCTTGAGGTTTTCGTCGCCGCCATCGCCGTCCAGGAGGTATTTCCAGTCCGGGTATCGCGTTCGGATCGCTCTGCAAAGGGCGAGGAGCGATGCGCCGGCCTGGAGGTCTAGGGGTTTGTAGTCTTCGAGTGTGCTGATTGCGTCGCTGACTGAGAGATCTTCCTGTGACACTTCGAATGGTTCGAGGAATACGTCGAGATCGAGCGTTTTGAGGAATTGCTTCGCCTGTTCGATATCGGTCCCCTGGTCGGATGAGTTGTCGGAAGAGTCGTTGCCGACGCTGAGGGTGAATGCCTTTAATCGCGATGGGTTCATGCCCAGTGAGAGCATGGCGTGGTAGGTGACCAGGAAGACCGAGCCGCTGTCAATGCCGCCTGAGAAGCATACGCCGATCGGGTCTGTTTCCGGGATGCGTCGCAGCCACCTGGTGATTTCGTGGTGGAGGGCTGATATGTATCGCTCGCCGATGATGTCGAGGTCTGTTGGGAGTGTGTTGCGCGGTGGGGTGAAAAATCGGTTGTAGGTCGGGTTGGGGTCCGGGCAGCCGAGTAGTTCGATTTCGACGAGGTAGTGGGCTGGGACCATGCGTGTGTAGGAGGGGTGGAACTGGTCTGCGAGGCCTTCCTCTTTCAGCCAATTGTGGATGGTGTCGATGCGATCTGCGATGACGAGTGATGGGCCTTCTGCTCGTTTGGCGATGAAGTATCGCATGAGTCGCCCGATGGTGCGTGCCATGCGGACGGTTTTGCCGTGGTGTCCGACGAGTGCGAAGTGTCCGTCGATGTTGTTGATTTCGTCGGGGTTTCCTTCTGCGACGATCGCCAGTGCCTGCTCGGTGGTCATGCCGTATATGACGTTTCGCGTGGGGTCTAGAAGGTCTATGACGCGTGAGATGGGTTGTATGGTGTGCATGGTTGTCTGCCTCCTGGGGGTCAATTTCGAGGTGTTATGATCGGTGAAATGGGGTATTTTGTCCAGCGAGGTGTGTTTTTGCAGGCGCTTCGATTTGGTGGTCTACGCAACTGACCCTACTGGTGATCGTGCTGTTCATCGGCTTCCCCACCTCTAAAGAGGTGGGCCACACGAGTCTGGGGGATGGGCCACACGAGTCTGGGGGATGGGCCACACGAGTCTGGAGGTGGGGCACACGAGTCAGGAGGTGGAGCAAAGTTATTGGTGCGTCTATCGTATTGCGGCTTAATTGTTACACTGGCACTTGTGAAAGTGTGGTACCAGGGGAAGCAAGTCAGGATTTGTGGCGGAATCCATCCTCGTGAAAGGATACCGGTCTAATGTCGGACTCATATGCAGAATTGATGGTGAAGATACGTGAGATTGGTCAGCTTGAGGCTGTCGAGTCTCTGCTGGACTGGGATCTTGAAACTCAGATGCCGCCGAATGCGTTGCGGTGTCGGGCGGATCAGCTTTCGCTGCTTGCTCGGCTGGTGCATGATCGTCGGACCGGTGATGAGATGGATCGTCTCCTATCGCAGATCAATGGTTCTGCGGAGGACTCTGTTCAGGAGACGAATGTTCGCGAGATGCGCCGTACTTTTGATCGGTCGGTGAAAATTCCGTCGGAACTTGTCGGTAAAATTTCTCATGTTTCTGCGATGGCGAAGGGTGCCTGGGCTGAGGCGCGTGAGGACTCCCGCTTCGAGCATTTTGCTCCGCATCTTTCTGAGCTGATTGAATTGAAACGTCAGGTGGCGGATCTTGTCGGGTTTGAGGATGAGCGTTATGACGCGTTGCTCGATGAGTTTGAACCTGGGATGAAAACTGCGTTGGTCGCGGAGGTGTTTGAGGGGTTGCGTGGTCCGTTGTCCGATTTTGTCAGGAGGTTGAGGGATGCTCCGAATAAGCCTGATGCATCGATTTTGCGTGGTCATTTTCCTCAGGCTGCTCAGGAGAAGTTTGCGCGTCGTTTGACGTCTGCGATTGGTTTTGACTTTCAGAGTGGTCGGCTGGATGTCTCGACGCATCCGTTTTGTTCGGGGGTGGTTCCGACGGATGTTCGTATGACGACGCGCTATCAGGAAGACTTTTTCAGCGCTTCGACATTTGGGACACTGCATGAGGCTGGTCATGGTATGTATGAGCAAGGGTTGCTGGAGGAGCATGCTTTTACGCCGATGGGCAGTGCTGTTTCGCTGGGGATTCATGAGTCGCAGTCTCGGTTGTGGGAGAATTTTGTGGGTCGCAGTCGTCCGTTCTGGGATCATTTTTACGGTGAGTGTCAGGAGGCGTTTCCGGATGCACTTGGGGGCGTTGGTCTGGATCCGTTCCACGCTGCGATCAATGCGGTTCATCCGTCGTTGATTCGTGTTGAGGCTGACGAGGTGACGTATAATCTTCATATTATACTGCGTTTTGAGATGGAGCGTCAGTTGATCGATGGGGCGCTTGCGGTGAAGGATGTTCCTGACGCGTGGAATGCCAAGATGCAGGATCTGCTTGGGGTGTCGCCGGAGTGTGATCGTGAGGGATGTCTTCAGGATATTCACTGGTCGATGGGGACGTTCGGGTATTTTCCGACGTATGCGCTTGGGAATCTTTATGCGGCGCAGATTTTTGAGACCGCGAACCGTGATATACCCGATCTGGCGGATCGGATTGGTCGTGGTGATTTTGCGACGCTGCTGGAATGGTTGCGCGAGAATATCCATCGCCATGGTCAGCGTTATCGGTCAGACGATTTGATACAAAAAATTACGGGAAAAAGCATGAGTACTCAGCCATTCATGAATTATCTTCACGCGAAATTTTCACCGATTTACGGGCTTTAGTCTAGCGACGTGTCCGCGATCGTCCTTGCCATTGCTTTCTTCGGTCATGCCCTCGCGGCCTATCTGTATGCTTTTGTAATCCGCGATGAGGAGACCGCGCGGCTGGTGTATTTCGGGTCGAAGGTTGTGGTGAATGCGATTCCGCTGGTCTGGGTTTTCGGGGTTCGCAAGGAGCGTTTTCGGTGGCCTGCGGTCGATTTGCGTGGTGTTGCTGCGGGGGTTGTTTCGGGTGTCGTGATCGGGTCGGTACTCGTTGCGTTTTATTATCTTGTGCTCAGGGGGTCGCTCGATGCATCGGGACTGATCGAACGGGCGGGGCGGTATGGTGCTCGTGACCACTTCTATCTGTTCGCGATCTTTCTCTGTCTGGGGAACAGCGGGATGGAGGAGTATTACTGGCGATGGTTTGTGTTCGGACGCTTCAAACGTTTCTGGTCGCTGCCGGTTGCGATCGTTGTGTCGTCCATCGGTTTTACGCTGCACCATATTGTGGTGCTGTATGCGTATTTTCCTGATTTATGGCTTGTGGTGCTTTTCAATGCTGGTGTGTTTGCTGGTGGGTGTATCTGGGCGTGGTGCTATCACCGGTATCGCAGTATTATCGCTCCGTATATCAGTCACCTGATCGTGGACGCTGCGATCATGGTTGTCGCGTATGATCTGCTATTCTGACGCTGATCTGCTGTTCTGACGCGTGTTTTCCGTGCTGATGCGGTGATGGATGAATGAGGGGGTTTTGGTATGACTGGATCCAAAGGGACGGTACTGGCGATGGCGGTTCGCCCGGATAAGGGTGTGCCGATGGTCGAAATCACGGAGGCCGCCGCCCGGACGGGGCGGGGGCTGGCGGGTGATGAACGTGCGAAGGGTAAGCGCGGGATTACGCTGATATGCAGCGGTCTGTGGTCGCGGTCGATGGCGGACCTTGCGGCGGATCTGCCTTGGCATACGCGTCGGGCGAATATCCTGACCGAGGGGATCGACCTGTCTGCCGCCATTGGCAAGCGGATTCGTATCGGGAAAGTTGAAGTGCTGATTGATGATGAGACGCGTCCGTGCGGGTTGATGGATGAGCTGTATGACGGGTTGCGGAAAGCACTCGTTCCGGATTGCCGGGGCGGTGTTCTTGGCGAAATATTGAACGATGAAACCATCCGGGTTGGTGATACGGTTGAGCTGATCTGATCTTGGCGAGCTGATCTGATGTAGACGAGCTGATGTAGACGAGCTGATCTGGGCGTGCGGATTTTATCTGGCGGGCTGGGATCAGTCGCGGATTGGGGTTCAGTTGCGGATCGGGGTTAATCGCTCGTCGTGGTATATGCGGCTGCGTGGGTGTAGGTCAGTTCCTGGTTGACTTCGAGATCG
The DNA here is from genome assembly GCA_024275565.1 of Planctomycetota bacterium. Classification (GTDB taxonomy): domain Bacteria; phylum Planctomycetota; class Phycisphaerae; order UBA1845; family UBA1845; genus JAJRYY01. Next base: position 7,275 of record JAJRYY010000143.1, on the reverse strand, counting down.
GTGTGCGATTCGGTGACTCCGTCCGGCCAGACGATACGTAGTTCCGAGATTCGGGTCGCGTCGCCAAGCCCGAAGTGGAGGGTTGGGTCGTCCTGCGACAGGTATGACGAGCTGCTGCCGAGTTCGAGCATCTGTATTGTGTCTTCGGTTTTTGTGGATGAATCCCCGGGTGTATCGGTTGAATTCTCGATGGTGACGTAGACGCGTGCTCCGAGTGCGGAGGTGTTTCGGCCTGTCTGACTGAGGCGGACCCGGACCCAGTGGTGCGCGTTCGGGGTTACATTTTTCAGCACGACCGCGTCTCCGCCATGTCGTATGAATACCAGGTCTATCAATCCGTCGCGATCAAAATCCAAGGCTGCACCGCCACGGCCTACGAATGGTTCCGATAAGACCGTCGAGGCGACGTTGGTGGCATCGTTGAATCCTTCCTCTCCACGGTTCCAGAAGAGGAAGGAGCGTTGCGTCATAAGTTTCCGATGGTTGTCAGCCTGTTCGAGCGTGCTTCCGTTGATCAGCCAGAGGTCTCGCAGGCCGTCGTTGTTGAAATCGCTGAAGCCCGTCGCCCATCCGACCATGTCCAGTGATAACTGTCCCAGTCCATGCGTGTCTGCCTCATCCATAAACCATAGTCGATCGGTTGGTTCATCGCCCACCAGTCGATCGAGTGTCATGTTGCGATACAGGGCGTTTTCCTGGGCGATCCAATGCGTGATGAGAATGTCCTGGTCGAGGTCGTTGTCGAAATCCACAACGGCGATTCCCATCGCACCTCGATAGTCGGCTGCCAATGATGACGGACCCACATCCTCGAAATGGAGCGATCCGGATTGAGATCGATTCAGGTAGACGCCGTTGTTGGAGACATCGTTTGCGACGTACAGGTCCAGCCATCCGTCATTGTTTAGATCGACCCAGCTTGCGGAGAGGCTTTTGCCTGACGGATTGTCGAGTTTTGCATCGACGGCTTTGTCGGTGAATTTTCCCGTTCCATCGTTGATGAACAGTGCGTTGGCCTGAGGTGCGTAGGCTGACGGGTTCAGGGTGTAGGGTTGCTCGGTGGTATACTGACGCAGAGATTTTCCACGTACGCCTTCCCTGAAGATGAATTCGACATAGTTACAGACGTAAAGGTCCAGGTCGCCGTCGCGGTCTACATCGCCCCAGGTGCATCCTGCACTGAAGCGGGTGTCCTGTAGCCCTGATTCCGCTGTTGCATCTCGAAATGTTCCATTGCCGAGGTTTTGATAGAGTATGTTGTTGCCGAAGGCAGTGACGTATAGATCGAGATCGCCGTCGTCGTCGTAATCACCCCAGGCTGCCCCCATGCCGAATCCGATGAACCCCACGCCTGCCTGGTCTGTGACGTCCTCGAACCGCTGCCCATCGATATTGCGATACAAACGTGAAGATTTCAGCGAAGGATCAGTTTCTGTCTCTGCCAGCAGGTTGTCGGCCATGTTGACGAAAAAGAGATCGACGAATCCGTCGCCATCGTAATCGCCACATGCCACGCCAGACCCCATGTCTTCCGGCAACTGGGAAGCGCGTTCTGCGGGGAAGTGTCGGAAGGAGATGCCAAGCGTGTCTGTCACATCATCGAACAGGAACGGTACGTTTGAAGTGGCTTTTCGTGCGAGGACTGAAGTCAGCCCGTCTACCTGGTCTCCTGGGAGAACGGTTTCCTCACCCAGGTCGCGTACTGCGTAGGCGAGGGCGATCGTTGCGAGTGTGACGACGACGCTGACGGTTGTCCATCTAAAAAGCAATCGCCGACGTTTATCCCAGGAAGCCACGATCTATTGTCCTCTCTGATCGGGTTCCTGCGCACCGAGGCTGACCTTTTGTGGTTGTTCTACGCGAATTTTCAGAGTGGCTGTTGACATTTTTGTGATTCTGGAACGGACGCCAGCTTCTGCACCGAATAGCTTATCCAAAAACGCGGCGTCCGCTTTCTGGTAATTGAGAACTGCTGTTACTGTAAGTTCGCCGAGATGAGTTGGCGCTTCAAATGTGTGATCGCTCGCCTCTCCGTCGGACTCCTTGACGGCTGGTGAGACGAAGCCCGGGCATCCGAAGGAGTAGGTTTCCGAATCGCTCATTCCCGGGAACAAGGATCGCTTGAAACGTGCGCCCACCATTTCCCAGAGATTGTGGCGGTCGATATCGTTGCCGTACTTGTCGATGCCCTCTGCCTTGAAGATCATCGCTTCCTCCGCCATGTTGCCGCCCTCATCGGGGACGCCGAGTTCGTGGACGAGGTTGCCCTGATCATCGACGACTGTCAACTCAATCCAGCTTCGGATGATATCCAGCGGACCGGTCGGGAAGCCATGCCCCGTCTTGTTGTTGGTAACGACCACCTGCACATCCACATTTTCACCCGGACTGACACTTTCAGGACCGACCAGGTCAAGCCGAATCACAGGACCGGAGGTCCACTTTTCCGCGATTTCGGGTATTTCGATTTCGCCGCGCAACCACGCCTCCGTCAGCTCGACATGCTCCTGGGCGCCTGGTAAATCCATCAGCAATGGCATGACCTGATTGGCTGCCAGGAAACGGTGGGAACGATGTTTTCCGTCTTTGGATGAACGGTTGTAATCACCGCTGTCGCCGGAGGCTGGGTCGTTTGATGCGACGAGGGGCATGTGACATTCACGGCATGAGATGGATTTCGTCGCATCCCCTTCGTGATACCAGCGACTCTTCCGCCAGTTGTCGTATTGGTTCTGTAACTGCACCCACCCGATCTGGTTCACTTCTTCGTCGATGAACTGTTTGTGACAGGCGCCGCAGTACTCAGCTGTTTTGTAGAGCGGTCTTGCGAAGGACTGCTTGTGCTGCTCCGGATAGGCGCGGATCAGGAAGTCGCTGACCCATTTGTTCCAGGACCCTTCCTTGCGCTCACCAATGTAGCGAGCAGGCTGACCCATTGTGTAATCCGCATTTCCACGGATGTCTGTCTGAACGATCGCGTGGCAGCCGATGCACGAGACACCTTCATCTGCTCCGATGGACGTTAGACCTTCTACATTTACATTTTTATTGCCCGAAAGCAGTGCGACCGGATCGTGACAGCCTGCGCAATACCGCGTTGCTTCTGCACCTACGTCATCAAGCATCAACCGCTGGACAGCCTGGAAAGCGACATCTGCCGATGCGTAGCGGTGTGCGCTGGGTTCCCACTCCTCCAGGATTTCACTGTGACACCCGCTCGACCCGCAACCCCTTGACCCTGAAAGTGTGGTCGGATCCATCGCCCAGTTGTTCTCTGTCTGCACGAGGCTTGGGGCAAATGGACGGTCTTTGCCATATTTCCAACTGTAGTCATCCGGAAATTCATTGTGGGTTACTGCAGGTTCGTACATGAATGTCGATGCAAGGTGCGCGACGATCAGCACCATCGATGCGACGCCAAACTGACCGAGGAAGGAACGTTTTCCGGCTTGAAGGACCGCCGCCGCGTCCGCTGCATTCACCTTCCGAATCCACAACATGACAACGTGCGTGAGCAACACGAATACGAATACGACACCAGCAATCAAATGGACCTGATCCCAGATGTAGTTGATCCGTGTTCCCATCGTCGCCTGCCAGGTCAATACGAATCCGCTGACGAACAATCCGATCAAGAGGATCGCCGCAATGTAGCCCAGCAGTTGAAAATGGTTGAATTTACCTCTGAAACGTAACCACCAGTGTCGCCCGAGGTACCACCCGACAGGAACCACCATCAGCACGCCAATCACGGTATGCCATACGACACCAAACTGGTTGAACACCGAGAACGGTGCCAGGTATGCCAGAAAGCCGGTCAGCGTTTCGAAGAAGAGCAAACCCAGAGTCAGCCCCGTCAGCCAGTGTCGCCACTCGGCGGCTGCATCGACTTTTCCCGTGTTCCGCCGGTTGTTCGTTTTATTGGAATTCGTTCCGCTCATCAGATTCGTGTCGCTCATCAGATAGAACCTCCGCGATGCCCGCAACGTCCCCTCGACGCAGCCGGGATCGTGATATGTATATAACACTATGGTTATATAGAGGGAGATGGGCCTGCGTCAAGCCTGTTGCCGACATTTCGGACCTGCCTGCTTCGGTCCATCCGCCACAGAAGGGTGTTTCATGGGCTGTCGGGCTGGTTGCTGGTGAAATATCGGTAGCTGCGGGGTTTTTAGAAAGTGACCCCGATCCGGCCAGCCCAGCCGAATCGGGGTCTTTGGGACGCGATAAACGCGTCTTCGGGTACCAACTGGTGGGGGGTTATTCGTCGCAGATGCCCGGGTGATCGATGGATACTTCGGCTTGCGCGGCGAGGCATGCGTTGCCGTAGGTCTCTCCGTCGCATCCGCACACCGGGCTGAAGAAGAGTGGACAGATGGCTGGGATCATTTCGCAGATACCGGTGTTGTCTGCGATGTTGCAGGTTCCTGTGGGGTGTTGGCAATAGGTCCCTTCGCCGCAGGGTATGCCCAAAATGCCGCCGCAGACCTGCCCCTGGGTGCATACACCTTCACTGGCCACGGACTGTCCTGCCTGATGTGCGAGGCATGCATTCCCATATGTCACACCGTCGCAGCCGCAGACCGGGTCGTAGATTAGAATGCACTGGTCTGGTTGCGGCGTGCAGGTTCCGAAGGAGACCAGGCCACACGTCCCGTCCGGAAAGAGGCAGAAGTCGCCAGGTTCGCTGCAATCGCCATCAAAGGAGCACAGCTCGATGATCTCGAAGCATTCTCCGTCATGGTTGATCGACACTTCAGCCTGATCCGCCTGGCAGGCGTTGCCATAGGTGATCCCGTCGCAACCGCAAACCGGAGCGTAAATCAACGGGCAGATTGCGGGAGGCGTTGTGCATCGCCCAAACGGATCTTCCTCGTCACAGACCCCTTTCTTGTTTTTACAGAAATAACCCTCATCGCATTCGATCTGATTCGGTCCACCGCAACGTAACTGAAACGTTCCGACCATGCCTCCAGAGGATTCATCTTCCTGAATCGATGCGGCGGACGACGCTTTGGCGATTTCGTTTTTCAGCAGTCCCGCCGCGTCACCGCCAAGTTCCCCTGCCTGTACCGCCATGCAGCAGCCAAGCACCACCATCATCGAACAACCAAACGTGATTCTTGTCGATACCATTGTTGTGTCTCCAGACCAGATCCTGTGGAATGTCTTGCAGCAGACTCTTGCCCCAAGTTACCGATATAGGCGTAGCGGTGGTCTTGATACCGTCAAATCCTTCTCAATTGAGGGCTCAATTGAGCGATGGTGGCTGTGGAAGTATTGTATGGTTTTGTAGATTGGGCGGATTTCGACGGAGCGGTAAGATGGAAGGGGAGGCATGTATGAAAATGTATCATCATCGTATTGGCAGGCCAGGTTCGATCGGAGTGATATTCTGCATGGTGCTGATCGGTTTCAGCCTCATGTTGGCAGGTTGTCGAGCGTCGCCGCTCGGATTTCTCTTCGCTTTATCTGGTGATCTCGCTACCGAATCCGATGTGAAACATAAACGTGTGGAGGTCGCGGGGAAATCAATGTCCGAGCTGGCGTCCTTGCTCGGTGAGCAGATCGACACGTTGACCGATACCAGATCCAGTCATCAGTTTGCAAGATTTCGCCCTCGAAACCTCATTCTGAGCGATAATTTCTTTATCGTCCGGATTGCTCCTGACGGGATGGCGGGTGATCTTGCGTGGTGGATGGAGGGGCATGACGGGTTCGAAGACATGTTTAAGCAGTCGGCGATCGCGCCAAAGGTCGAGAATAAACTGGTTGAGGACGCTATGCGGGATGCGGAGCTTGATGCGCCGCTCTTTGTCTTTCAAAGCGACGTCTCGACGGATGAACTGTGGGTCTTTGACGCAACGAATTTCACGCATCTCGCCCCGAGGTTGCTCATTCTCACAATTAATGAGCTGGAAATATGCATTCGGGCTGCATACTATGGTGTGGCTGGCGGCGATGGTCTGTGGAATCCGGAGGAGGTTGTCACTGTTGATCCATAGGAGAATGGGCAGTATCTCCGTTTCGTTGCATTCACGGAGACATCCCAAGGGGTAATTCTCCATACGCGGACTGTTGTGATTTAACTGCTGTGATGTATACGATCGACTATCCTCTCTGAGTCCTATGTGCTGTGGCTGCCCTGCGGCGGTCAGGTGTCTGGATTTCCCACTATTCTTCGCACATTGGTAATGGCTGCGGTGTGTGCAGGATGGTTGCGGCAACAATAGATAAGATCGAATGAACTGAGACTTCAACCTGAGTGTATTTTCTGATGGTGCAGGTTTGCATTATTCGGTAGTATGGGTGGTAACGCTCAGGTTGGGCGATGGTCTGGTGCGGAATTTCAAAAAGGAAGGGTGTTTCCATGCGATGTCGATCCATTGATTGCCTGTATGTCAGTGTCGCCCTGTGTTGGGGGCTGGTTGTTCCATTGCTTGCCAGTGTTCCGGAAATCGAACCCAATGATTCGCTTGAGACAGCCAATGACCTTGGACTGTCCGATGTCGGAATCGCGGGTGTTTCGGGAGCAGTTGAGTTCGAGGGTGGGCGGGATATTTTTCTGTTCAGGGTCACAGATGAGGCGCCGCTTCCGATGTTGCTGATTGCTGGTGTTGACGCCGTGGACACGTTTGACCCGTATGTGCGTCTCTTCAATGCGGTGGGGAAGGAAATAGGTCGCGATGATGATGTGTCTGAGTCCAATCTGGACGCGCAGTTACAGACCTATATTCTCGCACCGGGTCTTTATTATCTCGGCGTCAGTCAAATGGAACATCGATCGTATAATCCGTTAAACTCCGCAAGTGACCCTGATACGGGCAATATGCTTGCCTATGACCTGGTTGTTGTGACGTCAGCGTTGCTCAGCCCCGTAGGACAGTTTGAACCAGATGACGACATTCCGACCATTGTTTCTGATGCACATTTCGAGGCGAGCGGGGCGTTCATTGGTGACGGGGTGTTTTTCGACGGCAGTGGGGCGAGCGACAGTGAGACAGCCATGCTGGATATCGATCGGTATCGCGTCACGGCGGAAGGGCCAGTGACGCTGACGGTCGAGGTAACGCCCACGTCGCTGGGCGTGCTGGACCCGATCCTGCAGGTGGTGACGAGTGAGGGCGCATTGAATGCGGTCGGTTCGTTGCGACAAGGCAGCAGGACGCAGCGACTGGACATTGCGGTGTTTGAGGCTGGCGATGTTGATATTATCGTGAAGGGAACATTCTCTGCCCCCGACCTGCCGGGTGGAACCCTCGGGCCATACGGAAC
>JAJRYY010000142.1 GCA_024275565.1 Planctomycetota bacterium | reverse complement strand
TGACCGGTGCTATGAAGGATTATCTCCCGTTTATCCCGCATGTCTTTTTCAAGGTGCTTGCGCTGGTGCTGACGCTGGTGCTGATTGGCTATGTTGTGAGCTGGATGATCTATGGTGAGCTTACGACGGTTGATATTGTTGGGTCGCTGATCAGTGCGGTGCTGTTTTCGTATATGGTGCATCTCTGGATTACGATGGGGAAGGACTGGTAGCTGGGGGGGTGTGGTCGCGCGGATGCTCATGGTGGAGGCAGGTCAACCTTTCGCCTTGAGACGAAAGAACGACCTGCCCTACATCGCACTCGATCGTTTTGAGACGAGCACTGGCGGACAAGCCGCCAGTGGCACCCGGCGGGGGTGTTATATTAGGGTGGTCTGCTGTGGTATATTTTACAGGAGGGCGTTCGTGGGTTATGGTGCCCTATTCTTTACGATCACCCTGGTACTGTGGACTCATTGATGCCTAAAAAACTGCCGTTACCCGCCGCTTTTGAGAAACTTGGCATCGAACCCCAGTTCCTGCGTGCAATCGCAAAAATGGGGTTTGAGCAACCTTCCGAGATACAAGTTGCAATGATCCCGCCTGCACTTGAGGGTCGTGATGTGCTTGGTCAGGCTCGCACTGGTACGGGGAAGACTGCTGCCTTCGGTCTTCCTGCGCTTCAGCGCATCGACCCGAATGGACGGTTGCAGGTCATCTGCCTATCGCCGACGCGTGAGCTTGCGGTTCAGGTTGTGGCTGAGATCCGCCGGATCGCCGAGGAGACCGACATCCACATTGTCGCGGTCTATGGTGGTCAGCGTGTCCAGACCCAGTTGCACTCACTCGGAAAGAAGACTCAGATGGTCGTTGGCACGCCTGGTCGGATGATGGACCTGATGGGCCGCGGCGTGCTGAAGATGAATGAGATCAAGCTTGTGATTCTCGACGAGGTTGATCGGATGCTGGATATTGGTTTCCGTGACGACATCCGTCGTATTATGAGCCAGATCCGTCAGAAGCATCAGACGATTTTTGTGTCTGCGACGATTGATGATGATATTCGGCGCATGTCGATGAAGTATATGGATGATCCTGCCGAGTTGAATGTCTCTCGGGATGAGATCACCGGATCTGAGGTTGAGCAGGTATATTGCACCGCTGAGGCGTATGACAAGTATCGGTTGCTCCGAATTGTGATGAAGGAGGAGGATCCGAAGCTGGCGATCATCTTCACGAACACGAAAGCGGCCGCGCGAAAGCTCGCGAAGAAACTTCATGCCGACGGGATTGATGCGAAAGAGATCCACGGAGACCTTGTCCAGCAGCGTCGTGAGAAGGTGATGGAGGGGTTCCGTTCTCACCGCATCAAGGTGCTGGTTGCGACGGATCTTGCTTCGCGCGGGATTGATATTTCCGCGATCAGTCACATTATCAACTACGATATTCCGAAGGATCCTGAGGTGTATGTCCATCGAATTGGTCGTACAGCTCGGATGGGTGCTGAGGGCAAGGCGATCACGTTCGTGACGGCTGAGGAAGGCAAGGAAATCACCCAGGTTGAGAAGTTGATCAACAAGGTGGTCGATGAGAAGAAATACGACGGTTTCAAGCCCCGTCCGCCGCGTGAAGATTTTGATGCGAAGAAGAAGGCTGAGGAAAAGGCACCGCCGTCGCGACTGTCAATGCCCCTTGCTGAAGGAAACAGTTCTGAGGGTAAAAAAACTCCACCGAAGACTCTGGGTAGCAAGTTTCGTCCACGCAGGGGCCGACGACTATAGCGCTGCTTGCTCTTTGCGTGCTTGCTCCTTAGTGTGCCTGCTCTACGTTTGATTGCTCTTTGATTGCTTGCTCATCGTTTGCTTGCAGCTTCAGGGTTGTGTATCTGGTGGATTGCAAAGGTGTTTTTGGGAGGCGCTTCGATGCGGGGCGTGAGTTCATTGCGAAACCTAACGATATTTCGGGCTGCATTTCTCATGGTCCCGCTGTCTGTTTTCGGGTGCGGCGGAGGTGGAGATTTCGGAGAGCATGTACAGGTCGTACCGCAAAAGCGGACGCGTCTTTCCGCATCGCTTCCCGTGCGACTACCTGGGGCTGATGGGTTCAATGTGGCTGATTATCAGCAGAGTTCCCAGGGTGGTTCCTCTTCAGAAGCGTCTGCTGATTCGAGTGGTCGAGCGATGGGGTTGGCTGTTGCCTCCGCCGATGGTGCATCGTCTGCTGAGTTCCAGCTTGGTCAGGTTCTGACTCATTCGATGACGAAGCCTACCGATGCGATCATCACATTCCATGTCGATTATGAGTGCGTCGTTTCACACCCTGCACCGCATCTTGATCAATCCCCTCTGAGTCTGAAAGCCTATGTGATGGATTCCGCCCGGAAAATGCATGGGAAGATCATTCTGACGGAGGCTGACACGAGTCGACTCCCGGAGAGATGGCGTGGATCGCAATCGCCTTCGTTTCGGGTCCGGCTGGAACCGGACCTTGCGTATCACCTGATCGTTGCGGGCCGCGTTGAAGCGACCGCTGGGGAATCTGAGAAATCCGGGGATTCTGGGGACTCCGGAGGTTCTGGGGAGATCGGTGGATCTGATGAAACTGGTGAAGCTGCTGGTGAATCCGTTTCTATCGAGATAAAGTCACTGGTCATCGATATCGAATCTGCCAAAGATTAATGGATCCTGCAGCAGGTCAACTGAATCATACCGAAAACTATGCAGCGGCCCTGTTGAGCGTGATCGTTGGGATGACGCTTGGCATATCGTTTTTCTGTTCTCTCTGCGAAGCCTCTCTGTACGCCGTCTCAAACGCCAGGGTGATGCAGCTGGCCCATGGGGGCAGCCACCGCGGCAGGCGTCTCAAGATGTTGCGGGATGACATCGAAAAACCCATCGCTGCGATCCTCGCGTTGAACACGATCGCCAACACGGCTGGTGCGACGCTCGCAGGATCGTATGCAGCCAGCATGTTCGATAGCTGGGGCGTTGGGATTTTCAGCGGATTGTTCACGCTTGGAATCCTCTATATGAGTGAGATCATCCCCAAAACGATGGGTGTGTTGTATGCCGATTCTATCGCACCGTATCTGGCGACGCCGATTCTATGGACGATTCGCGGATTGTTCCCGCTGGTGTGGGTTTGTCAGATGGTCGCGAAGCTGTTTCCCAAGGGCAAGGAGCAGTATGGGCATACCAGCGAGGCGGATCTCTTAACGCTCGCCCAGCACGGTGCGCGGGCAGGATCGCTTCGGGCGGATGAGGCGCGGTGGATGCAAAATGCCCTGAAACTCGATGAACTGAAAGTATCCAATGTTCTGACGCCGCGGACGGTTGTGTTCAGTGTTCCGCGTGAGATGACGATCGTTGAGGCTGGCAAAGAGGTGTCAGACTGGCCTCACAGTCGCGTACCGGTGACCGAGGGTGGTGATCTGGACAAGGTCTGCGGGATCGTGCTTCAGCGTGACGTCTACAATGCGGTGGTCAATGGAAAGACGAAGGGGACGCTGGAAACGCTGATGCGTGACGTCATCATCGTGCCAGAGGGGATGCGTCTTGGTGATATGCTCGCAAGAGCATTGAAGGAGCGGATGCACCTGTTCGTGGTGGGTGATGAATATGGTGGGACTGTGGGGGTTGTTTCGCTGGAAGACGCGATCGAATCGTTGCTGGGGACGGAGATTGTGGACGAATTCGATCGCGATACGGACCTGCAGCAGGTCGCGAAAAGACTGGCGGATGAACGCCTGCGTACCCCCCACGCGAACGCCGCAGAACAGGACAGGTTGGATTCCGATGGAAACGCACGGTAGCCCACAACCATGATGATGGACGGTCATCGGTGCTTCTGGATTCTCTTCGGGCTGGCGTTGCTCCTCCGCCTGGTCCTCGTCGCCATCAGTCATACTGTAACCCATGAGAACGATCTCCACCCGGCGAT
>JAJRYY010000141.1 GCA_024275565.1 Planctomycetota bacterium | reverse complement strand
AGTGTAGTGCCTCACTCAGATGGACGTTTATCCGAGCCGTGACCGTAAGGGAGCGGACCCCGGAAAAACCGCTCCCTTACGGTCACGGCTCGGAAACAAAAACGTCAGCAATTCCAAGGCACTACACTAGGGGATGCATCCGTTGAGGAGGACTGAGACGTCGCGGCCTACCAGATTGGCGGTTGCTACGTCGAGGTCGCCATCGGAATCCAGATCGCTCACGACCACGGAATTCGGAGTATTGCCGACACCGTAGGTTACAAACGGGGGGAATGCTCCGCCACCATTGTTGAGCAGCACTGACACGGTGTTGCTGTCACTGTGGGCTGTTACGATGTCAAAGTCACCGTCACCATCAAAGTCACCCACGGCTATGGAGACGGGATCGATGTCCACGCCGTAGAACACGTTTGCGGCGAAGGTTCCGTCGCCATGATTGAACAGCATGGAGATGTTGCTACCGTTGCTGTTTGCGACGACGAGGTCGGTGTCACCGTCGGCATTGAAATCGGCCATGGCCACGGCCTGTGGCGATGCCCCCACGGGATATGTCACCTGTATCGGGAAGGTTCCGTTGCCGTTGTTGAGCAGTATGGAGACGTTGTTGTCGTTCAAGTTTACCACGGCGAGGTCGTAGTCGCCATCGCCATTGAGATCTCCAGCCGTGACGAAAAACGGACGATCGCCCACGCTATAAACGACGTCCCCGATGAATGTTCCATCGCCGTTGTTGATCAATATGGAGACATTGTCGCTGATCTGATTGGCTACGATGAGGTCGTTCACGCCATCACCGTCCATATCTTTCATCGCCATGGAACTCGGAGAAATGCCCACCGCATAGGTGACATCTTCGGCGAATGTGCCGTCGCCGTTGTTGAGCAGCACGGAGACGTTTGCGCGGTTCTGATTGACCACGGCGACATCGTTGTCGCCATCGCCGTCCAGATCACCCACTGCTAGGGCCGCGGCTGTACCGTCGACGTCGTAGGTCACGTCCTCGGCGAATGTTCCATCGTTGTTGTTGAGCAGGACGGAGATGTTGTCGGTGATGCTTCCGTTGGCTGTGACGAGGTCGTTGTCACCATCGCCGTCCAGGTCGCCTGCTGCGATGGAGAGGGTGAAGCTGTCCACGTCGTAGGTGACGTCCTCGGCGAATGAGAATGATGTGCCGCTGTTGTTGAGGAGTACAGAGACACTGTTGTCTGGTGAGCTGGGCACGACGAGGTCGTTGTCTCCGTCCCCGTCCAGGTCGCCCATCGTGACTTCACCTGGATCATTGCCCACGCCATTGTGGATCGTGCTGTCGGCGAACGTTCCGTTGCCGTTGTTGAGAAGCACGGAGAAATTGTCGCCGAACGTGTTGAGCACAGCGAGGTCACTGTCCCCATCACCGTCCAGGTCGCCCACCGCGACGGATATCGGTCCGTCGCCCACGGGGTAGCTCACCTGATCGGCGAACGTCCCGTCGCCGTTGCTGATCAGTATGGCGACGCTGTCGTCGAGCAGACTGGTCGCGACGACGTCGAGGTCGCCATCGCTGTCCATATCGCCGATGGCTACGGAAGATGCACCATCGCCCGTGTCGTATGTCACGTCCTGGGCGAACGTGCCGTCGCCGTTGTTGAGCAGTACGGAGATATTGTCATCGATGAAGTTGGACACGACGAGATCGCCGTCACCGTCATCGTCCAGGTCGCCGATGGCTACGAATCCCGGAGCATCACCCACAGTGTAGACCACAAATGGTGCGTAAGTTCCGTCGCCGTTGTTGAGCAATATGGAGACGCTGTCGCCGGTCCGGTTGGTCACGGCAAGGTCGTTATCGCCATCGCCGTCCAGATCACCGACGGCCAGGGAACTTGGTCTGCTGCCAGCAGCGTAGGCAACGGGTAGAACGAATGTCCCGTCGCCGTTGTTGAGCAGGATGGAGACGGCGTTTGCGAAGCCGTTGGCAACAATGATATCGAGGTTGTCATCACCGTCCAGGTCGCCAACTGTAACAAATGCCGGACGGGTGTTCGCTGCGTAACTCACACCAAAAGGGAATGTCCCGTCCCCGTTGTTGAGCAACACGGTGACTTCGCCCGCAAACTCGTTGACCACCACGAGGTCAATGCTTCCATCGCCATTGAGATATCCGATGGCAGCCGAGCTAGGACGATTTCCCACGCCGAACGTACTGCTGTTAAAGGCAATCCCATAGGTCGTACCAAAGATTCGCTGGAAACGTGCGAAGTCTGCGAGGTCCACGTCGCCGTCGGCGTCGAGATCTACCGAACCGCAGCCAGGCTGAAATGGTCCGCCATCGGGGCCGGTCTGACAATCTTCGAAGTCTGCAAAGTCCGATAAGCCTATGGCTCCATCGCCGTCGAGGTCGCCGTGTCTGCACTGGGCGATGCTGCCTGACGCAACTGTCGACATGGTAATTACTGTGATGATCAGGCAAAATGCCTTAGAAATCGGGCTATGCTTGGTGTTTTTCATGGTTACCTCTTCCCTGTTGGATTTACACCCGTTGCAGGAGCATTTGGATGCTTGTTCGCGACCTATACCGGCTGATTGTAGCACGATGTATGCTGTGAATCATCATCCACCAGGCAAAAATCGTCCTCTGGAGGCGTGTTTTTTTGCGTCCGAAAACGCGTAGATCAATCGTCCGGGAAAAGTCTGACTTGTTGCCCGTTGACCAGCCATGCGTTCATCTGACCACCTGCTCACTCATCTGGACATCTGTCTAACCTTGCGGCCGGTCTTGCGAGGACGTTATGCCAATCTGGCGAGATAGATATAGTTTGTATCGTCCTGGTTCAGCAGCGGATTGTGGAAGACACATTCCCGGACCTGGACATCTTCGAAAACCGATCGCAGCTCGTTCAGAAATCCTTCTTCCGGCGGGTCGGCTGACCATACTGAGAATACTCCGCCCGGATGCAACCGGTCCGCCAGTCGCTTCAAGCCGTTCTGTGTATAGAAATCTGCGTGAGAAGGTTGCAGCAGGCAGGCTGGCGAATGGTCGATGTCGAGCATGATGGCGTGAAAACGGCGGTCCGATAAGGATGAATCGTCCGGCTGAGACATGATGGCGGAGAAGAAATCTCCCTTGATCAGACTGCATCGCTCGTCTTGGGTGAGCGATTGGCCAAGCGGGATCAGATGACGCTGGTGCCATCCTATGACGCTGTCGAGATATTCGATCACGGTCACCGAACGCACCTTGTCTGAATCCAGAGCAGCCTTGGCTGTGTAGCCCAGACCCAGTCCGCCCACCAGGACATCGCACATTGAAGAATCGATGCATTGCAAAGCTTCCGTGGCCAGGGCGATTTCGGCGTCATTGACCAGGCTGGACATCAGGAACTCCCCGTCCAGTTTGACCTCGTACACGTCTGCACCGTCGCGGGAGAGCATGCTCCTCCGCCGCAGGATCAATTCTCCGAGATCGGTTTCCCGATAATCGAGTTCCTCAAATTTTGGTTTCGCCATGTGTGTATACCGCTCCCCTCAGAGATCTCCCGTTACGATCAGCCAGCGTCTGTGTAGGTACCCGAACCCGTCACGCCATGCAACCGGGATTGCTGGAGCAGTCTCGGGTATGATCGCCGTTTCTCGCGGTCTGGCGGATGGCGTGTATCTTGCGCCCGGAGCGGACGAAACTGTTATAAACGCCCGTTCCAGACGATGAGAACTGGTCGCTGGACAACTCATGGCCTTATGATGTACTATCAGTCACGTGAGTTGTGGTGGTCCTCAAGGCGTTTGTTGCATGGGGGTTGCTGCTTCCGCGGGCGTAGCTCAATGGTAGAGCATCAGCCTTCCAAGCTGAATGTTGCGCGTTCGAGTCGCGTCGCCCGCTTTGCTGTAACCCTCGGCAGGTACACCATTTCCGACAATTAATCCTCTCTGGCAGGGGCGATGATCCGCGCAGGCAGGGGCGATGATCCGCGCAGGCAGGGGCGATGATCCGCGCAGGCGGGGGCGATGCTCCGCGCTGGCGGGGGCGAGCCTTTTCGGTTTGGCGATTGTATTCGCATTTTCTGATGGTCGTGACCATTCTTAAGAATTTACGAGATGGAATGGACTATGGTGATTCGGGCGATTGTTTGATTTCTAATAAATTTGAAAATATTTGACATGGATCCATCCTGGTTTTGTGATGGTGCAGCAGTGTGACATATTAAATGCAGGTTTTATCTGCCGAAAAATCGTAATGTCCATGGTGCATGACGCAATGGGATGCAAACTATGAACTCAATAAAAACCGGTCTCATTGCCGTGCTTGGTCCTGCTGTGTTGGGTACGGTGTGTGCGTACCTGTCTGTTCGACATTTCCATGTGTATGGACTGGTGATCTTTGTAGGTGTCCCATTCGCTGTGTCTTTTTGTTCGAGCCTCCTCTTTCGAAGGGGCTTTCGCGTGAGGTGGCTAACGACATACTTGATCGCGATGCTGTCGATACTTGCCATGGGTGCCCTCATACTCCTGATTGCCCTTGATGGGATGTTGTGTCTGTTGATGGCATTGCCGTTGGCGTGGATCATTGCAATACCGGGAAGCATGGCGGGGCATGTGTTTGGGTCCAGTATTGAGACAGCGAAGTCCGTTCCTGTTGGGATTGGTCTGTTTGGTATCTTGCCACTTCTCATGGGTCTCGAGCGTAACACCCCAGCAGGAATATCGGTGCATATGGTTGTTTCATCCGTAGCGGTTGAATCACCGATATCACAAGTATGGGATGAAGTCATCGCATTCGATCGTATCACTACACCTCCCAGCGGAATTTTTCGAATGGGGATCGCCTATCCGATTGAAGCGAAGATCGAGGGTCAAGGTGTGGGGGCGATCCGCCATTGTATTTTCTCCACTGGTGCATTTGTCGAACCGGTCACCGAGTGGAGCAAGCCGCATACGCTGGCGTTTGACGTGATCGAAAACCCTCTTCCCATGAAGGAATTCAGCATCTACGCGGACCTGGACGTTCCTCACCTCCACGACACCTTCACGGCTGTCAGGGGTCAGTTCAAACTGCGCCAAGAGAGCAATGTGACCATTCTTGAAGGGACCACGTGGTATACGCAGAAGCTGTTTCCCGACTGGTATTGGCACCCTATATCAGATGAGATTATTCATCTTATTCACCTGCGCGTCCTCAATCATATCAAGAAGGTAGCAGAGACGCCCTCTTGAGGTGGTCACACAATAAGTGATATCGTCCGCACGCCCTGGAATTGATGACGGTATGGTATGGGTTTGTTGGTCAGACGGCGCCGGAGGTTAGCATTGTTTTTGCTGCCAGTTCACCGGGGGCGGCCATGATTCCCCCTCCTGGGTGGGTTCCTGATCCGCACATCCAGAGATTTCGGATCGGGGTCTGGTATCTTGCCCATCCAGAGGCTGGGCGGTTGAAGAGCAATTGCTCCGGACTCAGCTCGCCGTGGAAGATGTTGCCCTCCGTCAGCCCGAATTCCTGCTCCAGATCCCACGGCGTTAAGACCTGTCTGTAGAGGATGGATTCCTTCAAACCCGGACAATACTCAGCCAATGTATCGACGACGGCGTCTCCGAAGGCTTCCCGGCGGTTTGGCCAATAGGACGCACCCTCCTTGATGTCGTAGGGGGCGTACTGGACGAAGCAGGAGATAATGTGCTTGCCCGGGGGCGCGACGGATGGGTCGACCAGAGAGGGGATGACGACGTTGAGGTAGGGGCGGGATGAAAAATCGCCATATTTCGCCTGATCGTAGGCAGTTTCGAGGTAGTCGATGCTCGGGGCGATGGCGACGTCGCCTCGGAGGTGGTGCGTCCCCGTGCGACCATCCCTGAACTGAGGGAGTCGATCGACCGCCAGATTCACCTTCCCGGAACTGCCTCGCATCTTGAATCGCTTGATCTGGGTGGTGAATTCCGGGTCGAGGTTTTTCTCGCCGACAAGCCCTAGAAAAGTCCTGTGCGGATCGAGACCTGAGATGACGGTTTTTGCGCGGATCTCATCGCCATTTGGGAGTACGACGCCGACGGCGCGACCCCTTTCGATGAGGATGCGATCGACGGGAGCTTCGGTGCGAATTTCTGCTCCGAAGCTGCGTGCTGCATTTGCGATTGCATTGCTGATCTGCCCGGTTCCGCCCTTCGAGAAACCCCATGATCGGAAGGCTCCGTCGATCTCGCCCATGTAATGGTGGAGGAGGACGTAGGCAGTCCCCGGTGAGCGGACGCCGAGGAATGTCCCGATAATACCACTGACAGACATGGGTGATTTTAAGACTGGCGATTCGAACCAGAGGTCGAGGAACTCTACGGCACTCATGGTGAGCAGTTGCATGTTGAGCTGCATGAGGTCTGGGTCGAGCTGATTGAATGCTTTGCTGAGCTTGAGGAGCTGCATGAGGTCTGAGATGCGGGTGCTTGTGGGGTCTGGTGCTTTGTTGTCGATGATGTGGCGGGCGAACTGGGCGAGCTTGTTCATGGCCATCCCAAATTCGGGGTAGACCTCGGCGTCGCGTTTGCTGAAGCGAGCGATCTCACGGCGGGTTTCGTGGGGGTCTGCCCAGCGGCAGAGTGAGTCGCCGTCTGGGAGGGGAAGATAGGAGGCTTCCAGGGGGATGATCTCCATGCCGTGTTTTGCGAGGTTCAGTTCGCGGATGATGTGTGGGCGGAAGAGAGATACGACGTATGAGCAGACGGAGAAGGTGAATCCGGGGTATAACTCCTCGGAGACGGCTGCCCCGCCGAGAACGTGTCGGCGTTCGAGGACGAGTGTTTTGCGCCCTGCTTTGGCGAGGTATGCGGCGGCGGTGAGTCCGTTGTGTCCGCCTCCGATAACGATTGCGTCGTATTGCTGGGTTGTCATGGTCGTATCGCTGTCATGTGTTGTATTGCCTGTGTCGTCCGCATGAAAAAGTACAATGTCCCCTTTATTTTCGTTTTCTCTCGGGGTTGTAGAATGGTTTTTCTGTGACGGTGACGGGGACGGTTTTTCGGACGTATTCGACGGTGGTCTCCATGCGGAGTTGCGTTCCGGGAGTTGCGAACTCCGCTTTCACCGTTGCGAGGGCGAGATTTTTTTTGAGCATGGGTGACCACGCACCGCTGGTCGCCTGCCCGACATGGTTGCCAA
Source organism: Planctomycetota bacterium (assembly GCA_024275565.1). Taxonomy (GTDB): domain Bacteria; phylum Planctomycetota; class Phycisphaerae; order UBA1845; family UBA1845; genus JAJRYY01. Next base: position 22,054 of record JAJRYY010000141.1, on the reverse strand, counting down.
GTGTATCATAGATGGGGATCGGATCTCGCCATGCGGCTGAGCAAATTTCGGGGGGCAGACCATGCTCTGCGAAATGGGCTTCGAATTCGTCCCATTCCATGACGAGTCCTACAAAGGCGCGGTCCTGACCACGAGCTTTTTCGGCTTTGAGGGCTGCCTGACCTATGAATGGTTCACGGTTCAACTGAACGGTCCATGCGAGGTCTGCTTCGAGGGGTGTGGATTTTCTGCTTTCGATGAGGCAGTGGTTTGCACTGAAATAGTCTACGCCATTGAGGATGAACCCTGCTTCGATGCGGGTGATGTCCATGGCGTCGAGACCGGCGGGTTGCATGCCGAGTGGTGTTCCTGCCTCATAGATCGCATCGTAGACAGCCAGAGCGTCTTCGCTGGCAGTCCAGATTTCGTATCCAAGGTCACCGGTGTATCCGGTACGCGTGATGATGACGTCGCGGTTGGCGATGTTCGTGTTCGTGAGTCGGAAGAATCTCAGTCCATCGACGACGCTGCCCGTTGCATGGTTCAGGATCTCGCGTGAGAGTGGTCCCTGGAGGGATAAAGCAGCGATGGAATCTGTAACGTCTGTGATGGTGACGTTCAGACCTGCGGTGTTGCGATGGAACCATGCGAGGTGGTGGTCTGCGGCTGTCACGCGATAATGGTTGTCGTCGATCCGCCATACCGTTCCGTCGTCGAGGAGTTTTCCGTCCTCGTCGCACCAGCATGCGTATGAAACCTGTTGTGCTTTGAGCTTTCGGATGTCCCTGGCCATCACGCGGGCCAGAAATGATGCGGCGTCAGGGCCGGTGACGTCGTATTTGAAGAGCGGTGTAACATCGATGAGTCCTGCTGCGTATCGGAAGGCGAAATATTCGCGATCGGCGTAGGTTGCGTAGGCGCATACGGCGATGTATCCGGACCAGTCCTTGTATCGGTATGACCTGCACAGCTCGGAGGTCCGCGGGTGGAATGGGGTTGGAATGGGCATGTTGGGTCCTGCAATCGTTCTGAGCGAACAGAGAGCGGTTTAATGCTCCCCGCCATTCTCGCAGCCGTACCAGCTTGACGGTCTCGGCGACGCGTCTAAGCTAATGGTCACGTTCTAATAGTAAGGCCTCCTTTAGCAACTGAGAGACGATCATGCAAGCAGTTCTGTCGAAGCTGGGTATCGAAAAAGAGAACTCTGGTGCGTTTTGTGGCGAATGGTTCGGTGGTGGAGAGGTTCTGGAGAGCATTTCGCCGGTCGATGGGTCCGTGCTGGGAACGGTTCGCCAGGCGACGGAAGATGATTACGATCGCGTTGTGTCCGCCGCTCACGCTGCGTTTTTGAAATGGCGGACGGTGCCAGCGCCTGTGCGTGGTGAGACGGTGCGCCAGCTGGGAAATGCGCTGCGGGAAGTGAAGGCAGAGCTGGGTGCGCTGGTGTCGATGGAAATGGGGAAGATTCGTGCCGAGGGTGAAGGCGAAGTTCAGGAGATGATCGACATCTGCGACTTTGCGACCGGGTTATCGCGTCAGCTTTACGGGTTGACGATGCACTCGGAGCGTCCGCTGCACCGGATGTATGAGCAGTGGCAGCCGCTGGGCGTTGTGGGGATCGTGAGTGCGTTTAATTTTCCAGTGGCAGTGTGGAGCTGGAACTGTGCGTTGGCGGCGGTGTGTGGTGATTCGAGTCTGTGGAAACCATCCAGCAAAACACCTCTGACGGCTGTGGCGTGTACGAAAATTGCTGAGCGGGTGTGTCGTGACACGGGCGTGGATCCTGCGATCTTCAGCCTGGTGATCGGACGTGGTAGCACGGTGGGCGAGAAGCTCATCAATGATCGACGGATTCCGCTGGTGTCTGCGACGGGTAGCTGCCGGATGGGGTATCGGATCGGTGAGGTTGTGGGGAAACGGCTGGGGCGAACGATTCTGGAACTTGGCGGGAACAACGCCATCATCGTAACACCGGAAGCGGATCTGGAACTGGCGATGCGTGCGACGGTGTTTGGAGCTGTGGGGACAGCTGGCCAGCGGTGTACCAGCACGCGGCGGATTATTGTGCATGACTCGGTGCGTGACGCGTTTGTCGAGAAGGTGATCGCTGCCTATGGGCATGTGACGATCGGGAATCCGCTGGAAGATGGGACGCTGATGGGTCCATTGATCGATACTGGTGCGGTGGATGATATGTTTGCAGCTGTCAAGCGGATCAAGGATGAGGGCGGCGAGATTTTGTATGGTGCTCAGAAGCTGGAGGGTGATGCATATCCGGGTGGTTGTTATGTGACACCGTGCATTGCGGCTGCCAGGAATGAATACAACATTGTGCAGGAGGAGACGTTCGCCCCGATTCTATACATCATGTCGTACAGTGATTTTGAAGAGGCTGTCGCGATGCAGAATGGCGTGCCGCAGGGTTTGAGTTCTGCGATATTCACGCGGAATCTGTTGGAGGCTGAGCGGTTTTTATCTGCTGCTGGCAGTGATTGCGGAATTGCGAATGTGAACATTGGTACGAGCGGTGCTGAGATCGGTGGTGCCTTTGGCGGAGAGAAAGAGACAGGTGGTGGTCGTGAATCCGGTTCAGATGCGTGGAAGGCATATATGCGTCGCCAGACAAATACGATCAACTATTCGACAGAACTGCCCTTGGCGCAAGGGATTAAGTTCGGCGGGTAGTATCATGGTGGTGCGGCCACAATCCAAACTGGTTTGACGGGCGAACGAAAGGTAGTGTGACATGAAACGGATGCTTCCCTGCTTTATCGTATTGACTGGGTTTGTATGTCCACAGGTGTACGGCGCGGAGTCCGTGCTGCTGGGTATTCTTGGGGAAGAGTTGGCGTATGCGCGGGAGCATCTCGCGACCGAAGATGGTACGAAACCTTATTACATCGGGCTGACGATTTCCGACAGGAAGACCGTGACCATTGCGGCTGAGCTAGGGGCGTTGATGCGCGAAGACGATGCGCATCGCCGGATGCTGGATGTTGATGTGCGGGTCGGCGATCACAAGATCGACAACACGCACAAAATTCGCGGCGGCGGGTTCGGATTCGATCCGTCTGATTTCAGGGGCAGGGCTGCCGGGATCAGTATCGAAGATAATGCGGACTCGATCCGGCATTCGATCTGGTTGGCGCTGGACAGTCGGTTCAAGTCAGCCGCCAAGAAGCATCAGCGCGTGGTGACGAATCTCAAAACCAAGGTCGAAGAGGAAGATAAATCTGACGATTTTTCCAAAGAAAAACCAAGCCAGTTCAGCGAGCAGGACGCCGTGCTCAGGGTGGATCGCTCCGCATGGGTGGACCGTGTACGGTCTGTTTCGAAACGCGCTCTGGATTACCCGCTGATTTACAACTCGAACGTGACGTTCGTTTCATCGGCGGACAACCGCTATCTGGTGACGTCGGAGGGTACGAAACTCCAGACAGGCAAGAAGCTGTTGCGTGTTATCGTGTCAGCCAGCACGAAGGCTGAGGATGGCATGGAGATCAATCAGTCTCACATTTTCAACACGGCGCACGAGGAGAAGCTTCCGTCTGAATCGGAGATGAAGGCTGCTTTTCAGTAGGTCATCGACAAGGTGCTGGCGCTTCGAGACGCTCCACTTGTCGAACCCTACATTGGTCCTGCCATCCTTCGTAACCGGGCCAGCGGGGTATTTTTTCATGAAATCTTCGGACATCGGATCGAGGGGCATCGTCAGAAGGATGTGGATGAGGGGCAGACGTTCACCAAGAAAATCGGGCAGGAGGTTTTGCCGACCTTTCTGACGGTGCATGACGACCCGACGCAGGCAGTCTTCGGTGAGGAGGATCTCCGCGGGTTCTACCGCTATGACGATGAGGGTATTCCTGCTCAGGACGTGCGACTTGTCGAAAATGGTATTTTGAAGACATTTCTCCTGTCGCGGTCGCCGGTCGAGGGATTCCCCATGTCCAACGGGCATGGTCGTCGTCAGCCGGGTCGCAAGGTGGTGTCGCGACAGGGTAATTTGATCGTCGAATCCACCAGACAGGTCAGCTTCGATCGATTGCGGGAGATGTTGATCGAAGAGTGCAAAACTCAGAACAAGGAATATGGATTTCTCTTCGAGGACATCTCCGGCGGGTTCACCGGAACCGGACGACGTGGGCCTCAATCGTTCAAGGTGCTCCCGATTGTGGTGTATCGCGTCTATGTGGACGGTCGAAACGATGAACTCGTGCGTGGCGTGGATATCGTCGGAACCCCGCTATCATCCTTTTCAAAAATCATCGCAACCGGTGACGACCCCGCCGTCTTCAATGGAACCTGCGGTGCGGAATCCGGCTGGGTTCCGGTGTCTGCCATATCGCCGAGCATCCTGGTTTCACAGATTGAAATTGAGAAACGAACACGTTCACAGGACAAGCTACCGATCTTGTCGCCGCCGATCGCACTACGATAGTGATAGTCCAAATCGCCTCGCAAGCCGCAGGCCAATAGGAGCATGAACCCATGAATCGCAATATCGTACATTCGATCGTGCTGATTCCCCTGATGATCTTCGCCATCGCACCTGTCACGCTCAGAGGTGAATCACCACCGAACGATGCGCTCCCGGACAATGACGTCGTCATGCGGGCGCTCGTCGATGAGCTGTCGCGGTCCATGTCCTTACAGATGGAGGATCTCGAAAAGCCATATTTCATCCAATACGCCGTGCAGGACGCCGTCACATACGAACTGAATGCCTCGTACGGCGCTTTGACCAGTTCAAAGCGTGATCGGTCACGGACACTGTATACAGATGTCCGAGTGGGTTCTTACGAACTCGACAATACGAATTTCGCCGATGGCGGATTTGGCTTTGGATTCGGCGGAGGAAGTAGAGGCGGCGGCGGTCGAGCGATGCTTCCGATCGACGACGACTATACCGCAATCCGGCAGGCAGTCTGGTGGCAGACGGATAACATGTACAAAACCGCTGTGGAAACGCTCACCAAAAAGCGTGCCTACATGGAGGATAAAAAACTCGACGATCGTCCAGACGATTTTGTAAAGCTCGATCCCGTCGAACACGTCGATCCCAGCGCCGAACTCGTCTTCGATAAAAAAGCGTGGGAAGCAAAACTGAAACGCATATCTGCCTACTTCGAAAAACACCCGCAAATCCAGGACAGCAGCGTGCAACTCCTCGCCGGTGCTTCCAATGATTTCGTGGTCAATTCTGAAGGATCGCGCGTGCGGACGGGCGACACCGGAGTCCTGCTCATCGTGACAGCCGAGATGCAGGCAGAGGACGGGATGCGTATCTCCGACAGCCGGTCCTACGCGGAAGAACGCATCAACAAGCTCCCGGCGGTCGAAAAAGTGCTTGCCGACCTGGATGAGATGATCGTCAATATGTCCTCGGTGGCCAAAGCACCCATGCTCGAATCATACACAGGACCAGTACTGTTCGACGGCATGGCTGCCGGGCAGGTGTTCCGTGAGATGCTGGCTGGCGGCGTCGCGGGTAGCGTAAACCCCGTTGGAACGCAGCGCCGTTCCTTCCAGGGTTCGGAAAACCTCGAAAAGAAAATCGGACAACGGATATTGCCCCGATCCTTCAATATCTATGACGACCCCAACATCAAAACCTTCGGCGACACCTACCTCTTCGGGCACTTTGAATATGACGACGAGGGCATCAAAGCAAAACGCGTCGATATTGTGGTGGATGGCAAACTGAAGAACATGGCGCTTTCACGCGTCCCGACGAAAAAGCTCTCCGGCTCGAACGGACATGGCAGACGTCCCATGGGCGGCGGATCGGCTACAGCAGCCATCGGAAACCTGTTCATCGAAGACGAAGACGCCGTGTCGAGTGATGAACTCAAGCAGGAACTGATCGACGCCGCAAAAGATGAGGGCCTGGAATATGCCATTCGTGTCAAATCCGTGCGATCAACATCATTAGGATCGAGTCAGAACGACATCATGGCGTTCTTCATGAACATGCAGCGCGGTCGAAGCGGCGGAATAGGCGACCCCGTCTATGCCTACAAAGTGTATGTCGACGATGGACGTGAGGAGCTTATCCGTGGCGTCGAGTTCGGATCCGTCACGACGCGTGCTTTGAAACGCATTCTAGCATCGGGGAAGGACCGCACGGTTTACAACTACATCGGCATAGGTTTCGGCGGCGCGACACCACCAACCTCCATCATCGCACCACCCGTCCTATTTGAAGAGCTGGAACTATCCAGAATCGAGCAGGAGCAGGACAATCTCCCGCTCATGGAAAACCCAATCGCACGAAAGAAAAAATCTTAACCGCCCTACTCAGGCTTGTTGGCGCGTAAAGCCAGACCGTCAGCGAGGTCTTTTTCCTGTGGAGAAAATCGGCGGACGAGCTCGGCGATGTGGTGGCCGAGTTCGTCGCGACTCTTGAACGTCACACGCCTGCCACCTCCGGCCACAGCGAATTTTTCTCCGGAAGCCGCGATTTTTTCTCCAGAAGCAGCGGAATTTTCTCCGGAAGAATCGTCACGAGCGAGCACCACAGGGCGAACACCCTTCTCGTCGGCCATGCGACGCTCGTCCTGCACCTTGGCGACGTCGATATTTTCCGGGAACGCAGGCGATCCAAACCAGATCGGTGTAGCACTTGGATCGAATTCTCCGGCGGCATCGCTGCGAACCGTCACCACCACTCGCCCCGATTGATAACCAACATTCCACCGCTCAGCCGTCTCATCACCAACATACAACACGGGCTCTTTCACCTGCCTCGGATACACAAGCTCAGGGCGGACAGCCAACACCATAATGACGCCCTTCGTGACTTCCGGACGATCCTTCCGCCAGTCCGAACGATAAGATTTCTCCAGCGTAAATGGCTGCATATACAAAACGGCGTCCACCGACGCAGGCGTCTCCGGAACAGGAGGAGGAGCGGACCATGCAATATTCGCAGACACCACAAACACAACGACGCCCACGCTTTTCATCATTCGATTCATCAGTATCACTCCCGCATCGACGCCGAACCACCACACCAGTTTAGAACCCGCAATTATTGGGAGCATATCAGGAACACCTGAAACGCATCCACGCCAGCCTCAACAATACTCGAAGATGTGACATCGCTGGCGGTAAACCGTATCTTGACATTATCAGCAATCGTCACACCCGCAGCATCCAGATCGTCCGGCGTAATCACATGCGAACGCCAGTCCAGACCACCGCTGACCGTATGCTCAGCGATCACGACCCAGCTTCCGCCACCACTGACGTCACCATTGATTTCGACAAGCAACGAATCGTCACCGCCAATCTCTGTCAGATTCAGGTAGTAATCGTACCGGATTCCGATAGCACCCCCAGAAGGTCCAACGCCAGGCGATGTGAGTCGAACCCCGCCACCGTCCACGTCAGAGTTGCCGGCAGTATTCCCCGTCAGATAGCATTGACCGCTACCATCAGCATCAGATTCCGGATCAAAATCCCAGCCCGGATCGTTGACCGGAACACCACGTTCCCAAAGACCAGCCGTCGCACCAAGCGATTCCGTGACCCATCCCATATCCGTCTGAAAGTCATCAGCCAAAGCAACCACTGCATAGCTGGCTGACAACGGTTCAGACACGCCACCAGGCGGAAAAAAGACTTCGCCCGAAACCGATCCAACAACCCCAAAGAAAAATTCAACCGTCTGACCGCACATCCCCTCGGGAATGACTGCCTCATAAAGATCGTCCCCCAGGGATGTCATCACCGCTGTCAGATAGGAACCACTGTCGAAACGATAATGTAGCTTTTCCGATCCTGGCTGCAGAACCTCACCATCTTCAACATCGACCCGAACCGTCAGCGATGTTTCTTCACCGGCTGACAGAAACGCCGGAATATTCGACTCAATCGAAATGTCAACGCCAGAGGGAGATCGATCATTCACAATCATCACATCATCCAACCCAAGACGCCCCTGACTGGAACCACCAGCACCGCCGAAATCGAACCGAACCGCCTCAATATCCGAAAGATCCAGACCACTGCCATTGGCGAGAAAATCCGCCAGTCGAATCCGGATCACCTCAAACTCATTCTGCCACCCAAAACCCGTCCCCGATCCGGTCCGGGCATAGGGTTCTTCAATCCCCCCACCATACGTCCCGAAGTTGATCGAACTCATCACCCCCCTGCCATCCCGAAGACTGACCATAAACGACAAATCGCCAATCTCCGCCGTCGTACGCGGATGACGCGTACCCTGACACGCACGGAATGATAACACGGTATCGTCCGCGAAATTTTGCCCTCCAGGCGGCACGTCCCATTCAATAAACCGCTCCTCGCCGACCGCCCAGTCGAACACAACTCCGAACGTATCATCCAGGGTCGATGTCGAACGCGTCATGCCATTCATCGGATCGGACGGCGTCCACGAGTACGTCGTATTCCCATCATCCATCCGCCCTTCAAATACATTCGTCACATCAAAGAAAACCGAACCCCCCGAACTGCTCGCATCAAGCCCGGAACCCGTCTGAAAATTGTCCAGCACAAAATCAGGCGACCCCTCCGAACGCTTGAAATCGTTCACAACCACCGTCGTGTCAGCCACACCCATCGGCTTGAAGGTTTCATACTGCCGTACAAGGTAATCCAGCGCGGCTGGGGAATCCTCAAGGTAGTATTCAATCAACGCCAGATAATCAGCTTTGGCAACCCTCTGAGCCTCCACCCGGCCGATCTGCGTACCCCCCGGACCAGTAAAATCGTTGAACCCGCAACAGTTGAAATCATTGTGGTCAGCTCCATGCACATACGTCGACTGCCGAAACCCAGACGCCCGCTCAAAAATCGCAAACGAATGAACACCTGAAAATGGCTGACCACTGATGTCACCGTCGGCAGCACCCCAGAGCAAATGATAGGGAACCTCCCCAGGTTCGGTATTTCCAGCACCCAGCGAATTGTTCGGAGCAATGCTCGACACCAGAACGATATTATCAGACGTAAAATTCGCAGCCGAATACAGTCCGTCCCGCAAACGGGTAAACGCCCGCACCACACCCTCGCCACCACGACTATGACCAATCCACACGATGGCATCCGTATCGATATGTCCATTCAAAACGCCGCCCTGAATCGTCCCCAGATTACCAAGAAAATAATCCGTATTCGTCAGCGTGGTCGTGGAAGCAGACTCAATGCCAGGCACCGTGTTGTTATGGTACGACATAAACACATAACCATGCGAAGCAAGGTGCTCCCCCAGATAGTCGTACCATTGAAAATTATGCCCATTACCATGCCCCAGCGTCACCAGTGGAAGCTCACCCATGGAAGCAATGTCCGATGGGTAATACACACGCTGACCAAGAAACGATCCGCCACTGTAATTCCCCTGCGTGACCGCCAGCGGTCCCTGGGCAACCAGATCATCCACCACATACAGACCAGCCTCATCCCCACGCCCGGCGATCAGATCTCCCGCCCCCAGCATCCCATCCTGATCCACATCCACCACGACATCATAACCAACGCCAATGTCCGTCCCACCGTCACCATCAAGCTCGAACGGAGCGACCAGTTCAATCGTATTTTCTTGTACATTCTCGCCGGAAAATGTCGCAACCACTGCCCCACCACGAACATCCGTAAGCGCAGGATTGTTCATCCAGCCCTGAGCGGACCGATTGACCGTCACATAAATATCGACCGTCTGACCAGTCACAGACGGAAAACGCGTCGGATCGACTGCAAGGTCGATCGACTCATCTTCATGAAACGCCAGCACGAACTCAAAATAGGGGTATTCCGCCAGTGCATGACCAGCCAGCTCCGTGTGAAGCGTCGCGTCCACGCCGGTAAACCGATCGGCAAACCGGGCGAAGTCCCTCAGATCGACGTCACCCTCACTGTCCAGATCGCTGCATTCACACCCGAACCCCAGGCCTCCGAACGGACCACTAAAGCACAACTGCAAATTTTGCAGGTCGTGCATATCAATGTCGCCATCCCCATCGCAATCACCGCTACCCCCACCGTAAGCTATCGAGCCAACCCCACACACCAGCATCCAACCCGATACAACGATCCACCGCTTCGCAATATGCATATGACGTTATCCAGAAAAGTAAATCCCGTGCTGCTGCGCGTTCGCAACGAATGACTACCGATAATAATGAACTACCGATAAAGCTGACTCATCGGGCGATCATAGCAGATCGCCCCGACCGATCAAAGCTTGAACGGGTCACACGAAGAATGAAAGTCTCAACGCATTTCTCTTGAAAAACACGCAATCACTCGTGAAAAACATGCAATATATGGACCAATCAGGCGGGGAAACCTTCGGACGCACTACCACGCCACGGCGAACGCAGTGCCACACCACGGCACTGAGTCCGGTAATGAGGAACTGAAGCTGGTGATGGAAATTCGCGCAGATCATGCAGGTCTGCCTATACACAGACCATGCGGACCTGCCTATGCATACTGCACTGGTCTGCCAATGCATGTTGCACCGGTCTGCCCATGGATATGCATCGGCCTGCTTATGGATGGATATTGCTATCGCTTGCGATAAACGATGCGACCTCGCTTGAGATCGTAAGGCGAAAGGTGAACTGTGACTTCATCGCCGGGCAGGATGCGGATGTAATATTTGCGCATTTTCCCCGCGATCGTGCAGAGGGCTTCGTGAGGCTCACCCCCAACCTCAGCCTTCACCATAAACATGGCGTTTGGCAACGCTTTGGTAACAATTCCCTCAACTTCAATGGTGTCCGCACTGGCCATGGTGGCTCCAATAAATCGTGACTCCAAACCATCCTGAATAACGCGATCCGGCGTAACACCTGAACGCTTCGATCCACCGCATCCGACGCCGCTGCCGGAACAGGAGCCCGGAATCCTACGGGTGGGTATCAGAATGGTCAACCAGACTCCCACAGATGCAGGTCTTCCAGTTCGGACTTACACCAGCCCGGAACCGCTTTGTGGTGGACCATCCCCAGGATGTCTCGAACCTGAAATCGATCCCGATCCAGATCCCGACCCCGATCCCGAATCTGATTCAGATCCGGACCCCAGACCAGGGCTGGTACTCAGAGGGATGTCACCACGAAGACGCGTCTCGACCCGTTCTGGTGCAACACGCGGTGCTCCCGGAATCATCACAGGCGCCACGGGTCGCCGTCCGATAAGCAACACGATGAACAACAACGCTCCCGCACCGATCGCCAGTCCCATCCATGCGGGCTTGCCATAGTGCATGCAATAGTAGTTCCCCGCGCCCATCCCGACGATCGCCACCACCATCGCATAGGGCAGCTGGGTCCAGACATGCTCCTCCACGCTGCAACTGCTCGCCACCGAGGATAGCACAGTCGTATCGCTGATCGGCGAGCAATGATCCCCAAAGACCGCACCAGCCAGCACACTCCCGACCGACGCATAGAACATATTCAACGCGTCAGCATGCTGCATCTCGCCGCCCATATTCGCCGCGATCTGGACTACGGCTGGCGTCAGAATACCCATCGTCGCCCAGGATGAACCCATCGCAAACGACATGACGGCAGCCATCCCAAACACCGCCAATGGCAGCCACACTGCTGGAAACCTCCAGTGCTCGAGGTAGTTCGCAGCCACCTCTCCCATCTGCAGATCTTTCGACACACTCGACAACGACCACGCCAGCACAAGTACGACTACGGCTGGGAACATCCGCGACATCCCATCCAGCGCACCGTCCATCGCATGCCGAATCGAGCAGGCCCGGAGGCCGAATGTCAGAAAAACTGCAACAGCAAACGACGAGATCGCACCATAGAGAATACTCTGATAGGAGTCCGCCTCGCTCAAAGCCGCCCGCAAATGCTCCAGACTTAACAGTCCCTGCACCTGCTCCCACCTTGTCCCCTTGAGCGGTTCGATTTCTGCAGCACCTGTCGTATACAGAATCACAAGGGTAACCAGCACCAGCACCATGATGGGTATCGCCGCCAGCCAGCCGGAGGTCACTTTCGCCTCCTCGTAATCATGCCCGGTTCCCGAACCATGACCATCGTCGTCGTCACCACCCAGTGCGGCTGACTCCGAACGACGCATCGGTCCAAAATCGCGACAGGTGATCGCCACGACGAACACCATCCACAACGCCAGAAGCGGGTAGAATCGGTACGGAATGCTGGCGGTGAACACCGTCATCGAATCCGCACCTTCCAGAAAGGCCGGCATTCCTGCTTCGGACATCTTCTTCAAACCATCATCAATAAAACCAAGCTCAGCACCAATCCACGTCCCAATCAACGCGATCGACGCGACAGGGGCAGCCGTCGAATCCACAATGTACGCCAACTTCGCCCGCGAAATCTTCAATTTGTCGTACATCGGGCGAAGCGTCGGACCCACGATCATCGAGTTTGCATAATCATCAAAAAACACGATCAAACCCGCAAACCAGCCTGTCAACTGTCCCCGTCGCGATGAGGACGCATACCGCGAGACACCATTTACGAGCGCCCGCGTCCCACCGTTGGCAGAGATGCAACCAACCATCCCGCCGATGATCAGCGTAAACAGGACGACCATCAGATGACCCTTCGCATCCGTGACCAGCAGCGAACCCAGCATATATCTCTCTACCGCAAGACGTACACCAGCAATCACCGACCAATCCGACAGTCGCTCAGCTGGTGGCAGGCACGGAATCATCATGAACGCGCCAACCAGGATGCCGATCGCCAGTGCAGGAACCACCGACCGCATCAGGATCGCCAGGAAAATAGCCACAAACGCCGGAGCCAGGACCCAACAGCCGTATGTCTTGGGAACCTTAAGCTCAACTGGCGCATCCGCTTCCTCAGCAATATCATCCGATGTGGAAACTGCCGCTTCATCCGAAACATCAGATTGAATCGTCGAGTCACTTGCTGGAGCAGTCTCATCACCTTTCGGTCCGCTCTGCCCATACGCTGCGGCTGACACCACGAGCAGCAAACCCGCCATACAAATCAACCCGGAACGCACCCAGCCACCACGATTCTTTTGATCCATCACGTCGTTACCAGCCTCCCACGTCAATGCGGTATTTTCCGATTGCGTCTACATCGTAGACCAACGGCTCAGCTCAATGTCCCAGCCGCGTTGCGAGACTAATCCCGCATCACGTCCGCCGTCAATTGAATTCGTGAATTCTGTATGTTTATTACAAACGCATACACAATTAAACCCCGACGAAGGTCTCCCGCTGCACACGATCCTTGCGACGGGGCGGGGAGTGCGATTTGCCGACATGCAATTTTTCGACTATCCTGCAGGTTCGAGAGCACGACACGCCCACGATCCCAATGCAACGCCGGAGCAGCACCGACTTGGACCCAATCGGCATACGAAGTCTCCCATACCTCTCCCGACGAAATTTCTACTATGAATTTACGCACCTGATCCCGTGGGGTCTTCTCGCGGGCATGATCGAGGGTAACGCAGGGGCCATCATCCTCAAGCAGACCTTCGGCGGCGGAAAATTCCTCGTCGCCACCGCCACCGCCACCCCCATCGCATCGCTGCTGTTCAGCTCCATATGGGGCGTATTGTGCGCCGGCAGACCAAAACTGAGACTCGCCACCCTCTTCGGAGCAGGTGCAGCCCTCTGCGCCGCCACCGTCGCATTCACCCCCAGGTCACCCTTTGGAGCGACCCTGTTCGTCATACAGATGGCGGCAGCCCAGATTTTCCTCTCCGGACTCGTCACGGTCCGGGCTGCCCTCTGGCGCCACAATTACCCGCCCGAAGCACGCGGTAAAATCGCAGCACGCCTCCAGGCGATCCGGATGCTCGTCGGTATCGGCACGCTCACAACCGCCTCATTCATATTCGACAAAGACCCCACCCTCTACCGATGGATTTACCCATTCGTAGCGATCTGTGGCCTGGGTGCACTACTCATTCTGCAGAAACTTCACATCCGACATGAAAAATCCGAACTCCGACACCCGCACTCCTCCACCAGCGGTGTCGCTCAGAACGCGCCGTCGCTCAGAGCGCTCTCGCCCTCATACATCGTGCAGCAGATCACGCGTCTCTTGCACGCTGACCCGCATTTCGCCCGGTATCTCGCCTTCCAGATGTGCTTCGGATTCAGCGTCCAGTTCGTACAACCCGTACTCGTCGAGATCGTCGGAAACGCCAACAGCAGCTACACCATCAACTTCCTCATCCTCGATATCATCCCCAAAATCATGGTCTTCGCCAGTCTCAGCAGGTGGGGGCACCTCTTCGATCGCATCGGCGTACTCCGCTTCCGCGTCCTCACCGGTTCATGTGCAGCCATCGGTCTTCTCTGCGGACTCGCTGCCACGATCGTGCTCGGAATGGGCGGTGCGGAGGGACCTTACATCAAGCTCGCTCTCGGACTCTTCTTCCTCCGCTCCATCCTTCATGGCTTACACATGGGCGGCGGATCACTCGCGTGGAACCTTGGCCACCTCCATTTCACCAAGGGTCGCGACGCGGAAGTCTACATGGGCGTCCACCAGACCCTGACCGGCATACGCGGACTGCTCTCACCCTATATCGGTATTCTGCTATTCTGGAGCATTGGCTGGGGGGTATGGGTCGTGAGTGTTTTGCTCTGTGTGATCAGTATCCTCGGTTTCCACTCACTCGCTCGAACAGAACGCACCTGGAAATCCTAGGCCGACCGCGTCCTCTTCAACCGTTCCCCACCCACAAACGTAGCGATCGGAGCATGTGTCGACGCCAGCATATTCTCAACCGGGTCCGACGCTCCATCCCCATCAAGCGGTACCACGCAGAGATCCGCACGCTTTCCAACCTCGATCGTCCCACATTCATCCCCCATCCCCAACGCACGCGCTCCGCGAATGGTCCCCATCTCCAGAAGTGCCACGCCCTCGATACTATCGGACCCTCTCCGAACAAACCGAATCTCATCCAACACAGAAAGCGACGGGTTCGACGCCAGACTGTCCGTCCCGATGCAAACATTCACCCCGGCAGCCAGCATCTTCTCGTACGGATGCGCCTCATGCCCAAAGGCAGCATGCGTCCGCGGACAATACGCCACATGCGCCCCACGCAACGCAACAAGCTCCACCTCCGCGTCCGATAAGTAATTCCCATGCGCCAGCACGGTCCTCGCCGACAGCACCCCGCACCGATCCGCATACGACCCGGGCGACAACTTCGGACACTGAATCAGCGAATCATACAACCCCATCCCCTCCAGATACGCACGAAACGCACCCGTCCCTTCCAGCGTAAACTCCACCTCATCACGCGTCTCGCCAAGGTGCATACACATCGGCAACCCACGCTCACCCGCCATCTCAACACAGGTCGATATACCGTCAGATTCCATCGTGTACGGAGCATGAGGCGACACCCCGATCGAAAGCGTCTCACTCACCGACGACGCATCCAGCGCAATTTGCAACCGATCCGCCAGCCGCCCCCGAATCGCACCGATCGCAATCACCTCACCAAACGACACCACACGCAACGGACCATGCGACAACGCCTCCCGAACAGCCGCACAATGCGACGTCACATCACCAACCAACGTCACCCCCGCCGCCAGCGACAAACGCATCCCCTCCATCGCCGATGCAGCAAAACGATCCTCAACACACTCGCCAGCCGACTCAGCCAGACGTGCATCCGCCGAAAACTCACGCATCAACCGTCGCAACCAATCCGTGAAATCCGCCCCTGGCATCACCCTCCCAGCCAGATGCGTCAATTCCAGATGCGTATGAGCGTTCACAAACCCCGGCAGCACAACCGCCGACCCGAAATCCACATCCGGACCGTCAGCCGGTTTTTTCTTACTGGAAATGATCTCCCGAATCCGCCCCCGCTCGATCCGAATGGCTCCATGCTTGATCGGCGGACCACACAACGGAACAACATATCTCGCCCGAACCCACATCCGATTATCCAACCGGTGCGACGAATTCCGCCCACCCGCCATCAACCATCATCCCGCACTTCCCCATCAGCGACGTACCCGCGACCTTCGACGTCGGAACACCCGCACAAAGAACACGAATCGCCAGCCGTCTCCCCATCCTAAGCGCCTTCCCCATCAAGGCAGTCCCCACGCCAGCCTCCCGATGCTCCGGACACACAAACAATCCCTGCAAACGCCCAATATCACCCACCTGATGCAACGCCACATAACCCGCCGGAACATCGCCCCGCATCGCCACAAATCCTTCCAGATGCGGATCATCCAGACGATCCTTCGCAGCCTCCACAGCCATCGCACACGCGTCATCACCCGCCACTTCGTCCGCATACGCGTCGCTCAACACAACGTGCAACGCCTTACGCATCGCCCGCGCAGGCAAAATCCGCACATCGTCCGGCGTCGGCATGGCGACAGACTCGCGCAACACAAACGCTGCGAAATCCTCCCGATGAAACCCCAATCCCTCAAGGTATCGCCCCAGCGCATCGACCGGCTGATCCAACGCAGGCGTCCACCGGGAACACACGCATCCCCGCTCGGCGAAATAGGCCGTCGCCTCCTCATACGCACCCGGAATATCCTCCGACGACGCGATCACCACCTCTCGAAACTGATTGGCATCGCCCACCGCCGGATGCAGCTCGGACGTAAACGCGACCCCCGCTTCCAACGCCCGCGACTCGCCAAGCTGCTGACAATACGCCTGCTGCGCCCGATGCAGAGATCCAACCGTTACCGACATCAACTCACACCCAACATAAAGACAACCCCTCTCCTACGCCGCGTCCGACGGCCACCGTTCATGATGATCCGTCAAAAGCTGATACCCGTGCGCCGCCGCCAGCAACGCCTCCTCCTCAAACCACGACCCGATCAACTGCAACCCGATCGGCAATCCAACGCCTCCTGAACCACCCCCACCATCCGAACCACCCCCACCATCAAATCCACACGGCAGGCTGATCGCACAAGTTCCCGCCAGATTCGCAGAAATCGTGTAAATATCCGCAAGGTACATCGCCAGAGGATCGTCCGTCTTCTCGCCAAGCGCAAAGGCCGTCGTCGGAGTCACCGGCGACGCGATCACATCCACCCGCGAAAACGCCTCCTCAAAATCCCGCCTGATCAACGCACGAACCTTCAGCGCCTTCAGATAATACGCATCATAATAACCACTCGACAGCACATACGTCCCCAGCATGATCCGACGCTTGACCTCATCACCAAAACCTTCCTCACGCGTCCGCGAATACAGATCAATAATATCCTCCGGATCCGCAGCACGATGCCCATAGTGAACGCCGTCATACCGTGCAAGATTGCTCGATGCTTCCGCCGTCGCAACCACATAATAACACGCCACCGCGTAAGAAAGATGCGGCAGATGCACCTCGACAATCTCAGCCCCCTCACCCCGATACACATCCAGGGCAGCCTCAACAGAGTGCCGCACCGTGTCACTCAAACCCTCACCAAAACACTCCGGCGGCACACCGATCCGAAGCCCTTTCATTGGGCGATCCAGCCCTGCAGCATAATCTGGCACCGCCCGATCCGCACTCGTCGAATCCCGCTCGTCATACCCCGAAATCGCACCAAGTACGATGGCTGCGTCCTCAACCGTACGCGTCAACGGACCAATCTGATCCAGACTGCTCCCAAACGCCACCAGCCCATACCGCGACACCCGGCCATATGTCGGCTTCAACCCAACCGTCCCACAAAACGCCGCCGGCTGACGGATCGACCCACCCGTATCACTTCCCAGCGCAACAGGCGCCATCCCCGCCGCAACAGCCACAGCAGACCCACCCGACGATCCACCCGGCACGCGCAACTCATCCCAGGGATTGAGTGTCACACTTGTGGCACTATTCTCCGTACTGCTCCCCATTGCAAATTCGTCGAGATTCGTCTTCCCCAGCAAAATCGCATCCGCAGCCCGAAGACGCTCGACAACATGAGCATCATACGGCGGAACAAAATCACGCAATATCGCAGAACTGCAAGTCGTCGCGACCCCCGACGTACAAATATTATCCTTCACAACCACAGGAACACCAACCAGCGCCCCAACCGGATCACCCCGCTTCACGCGCTCATCAACCGCATCAGCCGCCAGCAACGCCTCATCACCCCGAACGCAGACCATCGCCCGCAAACGACCATCCTCACGCTCCATAACCCCCAGCGCATTCTCAACCACCGACCGCGCAGTCACAGAACCCCCTCGAATTGCAGAAGCAGTCTCACGAACCGTCAACACTGACATGAGAACCCCCTTCGAAAAGGTAAGCAAACAGAGTGGTCTATGTCTTCAAGAGAGTGACTCATGTCTTCAATAGTGTGGCCCATGTCTTCAATAGGGTGCCCCATGTCTGGAATTGTGTGCCCCATGTCTTCAGACATGGGGGAGCCGAAGATGGTGATATCAGCGATGGTAGTCACATCTATCTGTACAGCACAATCAAGTCGGTTCGCAGGTCGCCCATCGAATCCACCACCTCCTGCACCACCTCGCACCCATGTCGCAACAAGCATCATACCCACCACGCTCTCCACCTACGCCCCACCGCCAGTATCCAGCACTTTCGGAACCTTGAAAAACGTCCGCTCACGCTCAGGCGCATTCCCGACAGCCTCCTCAGCCGAAATCGACGCCCGAACCTCATCCGCCCGAAACACATTCCGCAACGCCAGCGGGTGCGCCATCGGTTCCACGGAATCCGTGTCCAGTTCATTCAGGCAATCGATATAGCCCACAATCCGCGTCAGTTCGCGCGTCATAGACGCAACTTCCGCGTCATCCGGCTTGAGTCGCGCGAGGGTCGCAACATGACGTACAAGCGATTCGTCTATTTCCGCCATACGAAAACTCCCTCAAAGAGGTCAGACGCATCAAACGGGACCGATCTCCACCCATGAAAAAAGGCCCGCATCATGCAGGCCTCGGATCATAATCAATTGTCTGCTGCTCGTCGCGGCCAAGCCACCAACTATTGCGATCAACGAGTCGCCCGACCCGTTCCACCGCCAGCCACCTGCTCGCAACCGGTCATCTACCCGCAACCGGTCACCTGCTCGCCACCCCTTCGACTATTCGCTGTCGGCAGGCGGCGTCCAGTCGCGCTTCGGTGGTTTCACAACAAGACCCATGCGAATCGCCTTCGCGCTGACCTTGATGCGACAAACCTTACCATCCACAACCGCGCGGACGCGCTGGATGTTCGGTTTGAACTTGCGTTTGACGACCCCGGTCACCTTCTTACCGATCCCGCCAAGATACTTCGCTTTACCGCGGCGGGAGATACTGCGTCCAGCCCGGGTCTTCTTACCTGTAAAGTAGCACACGCGTGACATGTGTGACCGTCCTTCAAAAATAGAATATCGCCAGCCGTCAGATCCAGACAAACCAGCAGTGATGTCGACGTAACCTGTGACCGGTTGGCATTTCAGCCAGTACCAGCCCACACCGCAATCGGCGCGACGCGGCATTGTAGCGGCATTATCAGAGTATGCAAACCCGAGGAACCCAAACCAGACCGCACCCGAGAGAGCGGAAAAGCCATCCCCGCCCCAGATACCAGCCTGCCAGATACCAGCCTGCCAGATACCAGCCTGCCAGATACCAGCCTGCCAGATACCAGCCCGTCAGATACCAGCACCCAGTGAACCGGGCACAAGAGAACCAGGCACCAGCCTCCAGAGAAATAGAGCTACCAGTCTCCGGAGAACGCTGCTGCGCTATTCCTGCGTAGCCTCAGGATTCCGTTCCAGCTCAAAAATCGACTGTGTCTTTACAATTGTGCGGTCTACAGGGAACACATGGAACGCGTGAACGTGGAATTCCCGCTCCCGAGCCTCAAAATCGATAAACGTGAACGGACTCAACCCTTCGTAGTCCCATTCCTCGAACGGAACGTACATTCCACGCTGCTGACCGTATCTCTGGAGGTCTCTGTGCGTCGATGGGAACAGATTCGGCGTCATCCGCTCCACCTGACTCGAGAGGATGTACCGAAGTCCGCCAGTGAATCCCTGAGCATAATCACGTTCGCCACGCAACCGGAAACTGTTCGCAAGCCCCACACGCGGCAATATCTCGTTCTGCTCAAAAATCAGCTCAGTGAGAAACTGATTACCGAACTGAACCGTCACAACATGCGACAACCCTGTAATCCACATCTCCGCACAATAGTAAGTATGATCAACACGCTTCACCTGATGAATCTTGAAAAGCTCAGGATGCAGCGTCCGCTGGTACAGCGAAAAATGCAGCTCGTCTACGCAATTTTGTGTTTGGCCAACTTCCACGAAAACCTACTCCATTCACCCGACCGATACGGGGATAAAAACGTCGCCACGAGACACCAAGAGTCCCGGCATTATACGGAAGGAACCACCCAATCGCCAACCAATAATCCAAAGGTCGCCATTTTTTTCAGACCAACGCGCATAAACCACGGCCAATAAACAAGTTAAGAACAAAAAATTCCGGTTCAAGGCCACGCCGATGCTGCGCCGAAACATCACACCATTCTACGCCCGAAAGCACCGGGGGTTCTCTTCAATTTTGTAACAACATGTCGTACCGCGAAATACAAGATTTCACACACATGAAATGCTCAGGAATTGACCCCACAATTCCAATTTTCGCCACCGCAACATAACAGGACGTCCCACGCATAATATATAGAGAGAAACTTTACTTTCTCCATTTTGCACACGCAAAAAAAATGCGGCAGACAGGAACCAACCGGCCCTGCCCCGAACCAACCAGCTCTGCAGTGAAACAACCAGACATGTATCGAAACAACTCCCTGTCGCATGTAACGCCACCCAAGCCACCAGCACCACATCCCGCAACTCATCACAGTTGCTAGCTCCATCCGACCGACTATAATGAAAATGTTGGCCGAACCATGTCGAAGCTGGCCGCGTCCAAATGGTCGCATATCCACATGGCCGTACTACACAAAGCCGTGTCCAAATGGTCGTATCCACGGTTCAAATCGGTCAAAAACGCCGATAATCCCTGAGTCCGGCAGACGATAGCAGGGCTCAACGGCCGGCAGCAGGATTCGACGGGTGATAGCAGGGCTTAGAGGGCGGTAGCAGGGTTCGGCAGGCGATGGCAGGACACAGCGGGCGTAGTGATGATTCTGCATATGAGGCAATCATGATCCGGCAGGCGAGACGATTTTTCTCAAAACCATCCCTGAGCGCTGCCGCCATCGCTATCATTTCGTGCCAAGCTTCAATATATTCAGCACAGCTTCATTACTGCCACGCCGAGGATCTTTGGCGCTCCGAAGACGCAGCAGCCCGCGATTCCGGCTTGCGGGATTCCGGCGATCACACATCGCATTCAAAGTGTCATACACGTCCAAAGTGTCATACACGTCCAAAGTGTCATACACATTCAGAGCGTCATGCGGAACAGTCAGAGTGTCATGAGGAATCCGACTGCCAGAGAGATCAATCCCGGAATCGGAAACCTGAGACGCCAGATCGTCAGAAACAGTTGTTTGCGGGTACGCCCAACGAGGCATTGCACCGTCCGGGCCGCCGAACCCTCATCACCCAGAACCCAGTCAACGATGATACATCCGGGCGGAACAATTACAGTGCCACAGGAATCCGCCCTGCGAACCCATCGTTGCGATTCGAAACTTTACGCACCGGGACGGTTGCGATCCCATCGGATCAGTCGCCCCATGTACATTTCGACAACCCCAATCTTCACATCCACGCCCCACCGAACGCATCATCCGGGAACTTGGCCATCCGTAGCTGTATGGTCATCTGTACCTGCATGGTCAGCCATGCCTGATGGTCCTTCAAAACATTATGGGACCAGATGATGCTGTCGGGATCATGAGGCTTCGTTTCTCCGTCTGAACGTCTCTCCGTCTGACCGTTTCTCCATCTGACCGCCCGACCGCCTGACCGTCTGGCCGTCTGAAATCTGACGCAATTTCGCTATTTGCTTCTGTTTATGCAATTGGATTTTCTACCTCTGTCATCATAACACTGAGCGCCCTGGATGGCGTTCGAGCTGGAGTTCGACACAATGAATCAGGATCGAAAAATGTTCAAATGGGGCGTTGT
>JAJRYY010000140.1 GCA_024275565.1 Planctomycetota bacterium | reverse complement strand
GACGCTGACGCTTCATCGTTTGGGATTGTTCAAAGAACTGGGGCGTTCCTTCAAGACGACGAACTGTATCGAGAACTTGAATTCGTTGGTGGCTCAGCGGACGGATAAGGTGGACTACTGGAAGAACGCGGATCAGAAGCACCGCTGGCTGGCCACGGCGCTTTTGGACATTGAGCCGCGTTTACGCAAGGTGTGTGGCTGCAAGCAATTGGTCCGCTTGCGTACCGCACTGCAAACGCATTTGAAAGGCTGCCTCGAACAGGTGGCATAACCCCATGGAGCCGTTCGCAATTTCAACTAAGAATGGCATTGACCCCACTGCGATCGATATCTGCATAATCCTCGACAGTACCTGGAAGTCCAAAATCGGCAGGCACGTTTGTTCCAAATAGATACTGTTTAATGCGAAGCAAATCGGCAGCCTCAATGTCCGCATCCTGCTTGAGGTCGCCGGGTAGAAACCCAAATACAATCCGGTCTGTCCCTATGATGAGGTTGTCGTCCATGTCTTCTACATTAGCGACGATGGATGTCCATTCTGCCACCGTCGCAGGCCGGCTCAGGGTGATTTGTACCTGCCAGGAATCCGTGAACGGCTGGTCAACCGGTATGGAAGTGCAGACGACCGTTGGCGGCGAGAGTAGGCCGGTCTCCAGAACATAAATAGACGTTGGACTCAAAGCGGCACCTGAGCCGCTTTGATCGATGTCTCGAACCTGTTCCGAAAAAACGAGCGTGAACTCGGTCATGCCCATATTTTGAGTGCTGCCATTGTTGCTCTCCATACGGGTGTCGATAAATCTTGAAAAAGAGTGATCCGTAAACGATGTACCAGCAACACCATCCGTGAGCAGATATGGAAGGTCTGAAAGCTCAAAGGCTCCAATATCGACAATATCACCAGCTCCGTTTCCGGTATCGGTAACGTCAGCATCGTCCAGGGTTCTGTCCAGACCGTCATAGTCCTCCGTTATGCCAGACGGAATCCTATTGTTGTTGCCCGCGTCGTTTGATAGAGATCCTGAGAGCATCCGCACATTATCGAACAGGTGAAGATCGCCGTAATACGCAAGGACAAAATCAGGAACAACATCGATGTTGTCGTCGCCACAAAATGATCCTCCGGGACAGACAAGCCCATCAATATTGCTGTATGTGACGGTCACCGACCCACTTTCCACATTAATCTGAGCGTCTTCGTCTATACCAACCGAGCTCTCGTTCTCCCAGAACATGCAGTTGTGTATTTCAACTGTAGTGCCTGACTCCATGTTGAGTCCGCCACCAAATCCATCTTGATCGTCGTTTACGTCGTCATAGGTCGAAAGATTGCGTACGAAGGAGCAATTGATAACCTTTGGGCCATCACCACAATTTGATGTGCAGCCTATGGACAACCCGCCACCGAATGGCTTGAAGGTCAGATTGGAGTTTAGTGCTCGATCTATGTAATTCCGAGTAAACTCACAGTTGACATAGAGTGGATCGGACATCGCAGAGCATGATCCACCACCCCATGCGTAGGACGAATTTTCGACAAAGCGGCAGCCATCCACCACGATGTCGGCGAATTCGTCGGAAGTCGCCTGGTGACCTGTGTTGTACAGACCTCCGCCATAAACGAATGCGCGGTTTAACCAGAAGGTCGTGTCCTCAAACTTCGCCTGACTGCGGATGACGTTGGCCCCGCCGCCGATGCAGGCCTGATTGCGGAAGAAGGTGCAGTTGCGAATCACGGGCGATCCGGAAACCGTACCGAAAGTTGTATTCCGAACCAACAACCCCCCGCCGAGGTTATTGACCCCAAGTGGTATAGAAGCGGAGCAATCTACGGTAGCATTTCCGCCGGTGATGAAGAACCCGTCGAGGATCGTCGTATTGCCCACGCCCGTGCCGTTGACGACGTGGTATGAGTTCTCGTCGTTATTTTGGAAGTTGACAGGAATGTCATCGCCATCCAAATCGCCGGAAAGAACCGTCTTGCACAACTCGATGTTCCGTTCGCTCAACGACGTTTCATCGCCTTTGAACCCGCCATACATTTCCGTCCCATCGACGAGTTGAAACGAGATTGACCGCGATGAACCGGAAGTCGGCTCATAAATGCCCTCCGCCACCCAGATTTCGTCACACACGGGGCTTGCAGTCAGTGCATCCTGCAAATCGTCGTAAGCGTTGGCCCAACTCGACCCGTCGCCTCCACTGGCATCGACATCGACATACGACCTGGTACATGCTGCCACAGCGGGAGCAGAGCTCAACGCTGCCACAACGCAGGAACTCAAAAAAGCAGTCTTTTTCATCACAACACTCCTTTGCCACATGAGAAAAAACAGAAGTTGCACAATGCAACATTCATTCCTTTTTGTCTTCAAACGGACCTGTGAAGTATCTTTGAAATTGTCCGAAATCTACGAGATCCACGTCGCCGTCCTGGTCGAAATCGAATGAATTGCATTCGGGCGACAAATCTCCAAGTCGCAGATTCGCCGCACAGGTCGCAAATTGGGCGTAATCGGTAAGGTCGATTTCCTCGGGGAGCACATCGAGGTAATTGGGATTTTTCAATCCTGTCTTTATGACGAATTCAATGTTGTGGCCGTCCAGATCGGACGAGCGTAAGCTGCCATCCGATTCTGTACCGAAAGATGAGACCAAGCACCAATAAAGATTGCTCGATGGGGCATGAAGATCGATACCCCACATCGGTGCGTTGCCCACGAGATGCATCTGGTCTCCCCCTCCAAGAGAACTACGGTAGAGTCCTGAATAAAACCTGGAATGGTAGAGTAGACCAGTGTCGGCGTTGACGGCAATGCCGATTGGAAAATCCAGCCCCTCGCTAATAATGGTCAATTCGCCGCTCGTCAGATTGAATGACTCGATAGTCTCTTTTCTCCAGTCCGTCCAGAATACGGTGTTTAGTTCCCGCGAGAAGTCGATTCCCAACACGGCTGAAGTCGCACCTTCGTCGGCATCGATGGAGACCAAATCCTCAATGTCGGACCCGTCGAGGTTGGCGCGACGGATTTTGTCCATATTTTGATCGGCCCAGTAGATTTTTCCGCCAACGCTGTCGACGGCTATATCTTCAAGCGTCGCCTCGTTGAGTTCCCAGTCGAGTAACACCTTAAGGTCGGAGCCGTCCAGATTGCTGATCATGATGCTTTTTGAACGACCCGTACCCCAATAGATTTTTGCATGCCTCCAGTCAACCGCGAGCCCCTTGGGGTACTCGAAGGTGTCAGCGTATATGACCTCCTGCCGCGACCCATCGATGGTTGCTCGCGTGATACGCCCGGTTCCTGCCACAGGCGAAGTATTGCCAGCATCGGTCCAGTAGATCCGAAACGGCTCCTCCCCGCGTGCGGATCGTGTCGTCAACGAGGTCAGGCAGAACAGAACCACCAAAGCAATACGAATCAAGAGATAGCGAGACATGGCAACAATCCTCAGTACAGGCTGGTGTTTTTGCTCAACAGGTCGGAGTCGGAGACCGCTCACGGAAGCCCTCCCGGATTCGAGCATGTGTTCATTTTATGCAGTGTGCGTCCAATAAATCAAGAAATAATCGTCACAAGCCCTACAATAAGGCCATGGACGGGCTGTTGCGGCGTAGGGGGGCGTGAAAACAACGGGGGGGGGAAAGACATCGGGCGGGTGGGTTGTCACTCCACCTGTGCATCCATCGCGGGCGAAAGTGCCACGGACCCGACACCGGGCGTAACCTGCCCTACGCTTTTTTGGCGTGTTTGCGGTCCCAGACTTCCTCTGCCTCCGGGCGACGGACGTAGATGGGGATCAGGGATTTCGGATCGTCGAAATCGTCTGCGGCTGCCCGGCGTCGGCCTAGGGCGTAGACAATCTCTGCCCGAGGGCGGTAGAGGTTTTCGTGGAGGATGCTGATGCGTCGATCGGGATCGTCGTTGGCGTCGGCGTTGATGCCTTCCGGGAGCGGGGCGTAGAGAAGTCCTTCACCCATGAGGGAAGCCGGTCGCGGCAGGGTGTCGATGAGTTCCGCCAGGGTGATCTCTGCTGGTGGGGTCGTGGGGACGTAACCGGTCGGTGTGTGGACGTAGGTGGCTGCGAAGACTTGCTTGCGTTTGGCATCAAGCACGACGCCAAGGTTGGCGGGTGGGCTTCCAGCTACCTGGCCGATTTCCGAAGCAGCCTCTGAAACAGCTTCCATGTCAGTTTTCTGGTCAGTTTCCAGGTCAGTGTCCGGGTCATTTTTCTGGTCAGTTTCCAGAACAGCATTCAGGGCGTTCTGAGCGATGACGTCGAGGGTCGGAACGCGGACGACGCGCGTGCTGGCTGCCAGGGCGAAGGTCTTGGCCACGGTGATCCCCAGCCGCAATCCTGTAAAGCTGCCCGGCCCGCCAGAGACGAAGATCGTGTCGATGTCACTGGGTGGGATCCCCTCTTTTTGGCATAAATCGTGGATGGTGGGGAGGAGTTCGACGGCGTGCTTGAGGTTGGCTGAGAAGACCGAGGTGTGGGTGATATTCGGACCTCGCCCGATGGCGACGCTCCCGAGGCGTCCGGAGGTTTCGATGGCGATGGCGGGTGCGTCGCTGCTGGTCACGAGGATTCTCCTGGAAGCTGCAAAAAAGGACTCAGATTGAGGTTGTACGCGGATATTGCACAATAATGCAGGATTCTACAAGTTTTCACAGATGGCGAAACGGGGTAAATCGCGTTGACGCGGACCGCATTGCGACCTAGCATGGTCCGCTCGGTTGCTTCAGATCCGAGCAGTTCGCTGCCATCCACAAGCTTTCCGATCGTGATCAATCAGTTGCCTATTATCGAGATTTTGGTCCATGCCGACGACGTTTGCGGTTATTTCCGACATTCATGGCAATCTTGAAGCACTGGAGACAGTGCTGGCGGAGATTGAACGCCGTGGAATCAACGAGATTTATTGCCTCGGCGACGTGGTCGGTTATGGCGCCAGCCCGAGGGAGTGTCTCGACGCTGTGGTCGAGCGGTGCGATAAAATCCTGTGTGGGAACCACGACCAGGCCGTGTTTTACGAACCCTGCAGTTTCAACCTCCCCGCAGAACGGGCTGCCTACTGGACGCGAAGCGTTTTCGAGGAGGAACCGGACAAAGTACTCAGAGATCGCCGCTGGGCGGTTCTAGGGAGTCTGCCCTATCGCATTGAGGTCCACGGTTTGCTCCTGGTCCATGCGTCGCCGCGTCGCCCGGTGAATGAATATCTGTTTGCGGAGGACGTTTATACGAATCCGTCGAAAATTCTGGCCAATTTTGAGCGTCTCGAACCGCAGCACATGACCTGCCTTGTCGGGCATACCCATGTGCCGGGCGTGTTTCTGGACGATCCCTATTTTGAACCCCCATCAGAGCTTCCCACGGCGAATCATTATACCATCACGGAGGATGAGAAAGCCATCCTGAACGTCGGAAGTGTAGGTCAGCCAAGGGACCGTGATGTGCGTGCGAGCTTCGTGGTCATTACGGTGGAAGACGAGGGTGTGTCGATTGGATACCGGGCGGATGTGGAGTTTGTCCGTCTGGAGTATGATATTGAGAAGGCGGTCAAAAAGATTTTCGCGGTCCCGGAACTGGACGATTTTCTCGGCACGCGCCTGATGGATGGGCGTTAGTGTCGTGTCTCACTGCTGGCGATGTTTTCGCCATCCGAGCTGCTCCCGGGAAGGGGCGGATATATACGAAGTCGCTCCCTTACGATCACGACACGAATGTGACACAATCAAACAATAATACACAAAATAATACACGAACCACTTTCCCCTGAATCGAATTCGATACTGATGGATAATAAAGAAATTGTACGGGCCTTGTTGTGGGCAGCGATGGCGTTTTTTGCTTGGCAGTTTGTTGCATCGCTGATTTGGCCTCCACCGCCACCGACATCGCCGAATGCGGGTCAAGGACCAGTCGCAGTGTCTCCGGATGGAACCCCCGGGCCGCCCTCGATGAACGGTGCGCCCGCTGGTCGAGGTGTGAATCCGCAGGTTGGTGGGGGGGGAACTGGAGCCAATACGCCATCCTCCGCTGACGGTGTGCACGCATACACGAATGGCGTGCATGTTATGGCGGGTTCGGCTGAGACGGTGGTGCTTGGTTCGACCGATCCTGACAGTGGGGAATATTTCCCATTTGAAGTGTCACTGACCACGAAGGGGGCGGGTGTCACGGATGTCCGTTTGAGCGGATTTCGGGATTCGGTGGAGAAGGATGCACCGCAATATCCCCTGGTCCATCCCGCGCCAGCTCCTGGTGGTTATGAGATCTATTCATTTGCGTCTGAGACGATCCATTTGAAGGAGTTGAATCTGACGCTGTCGCTGGACGATCTGGATTGGCAGCTGGAATCTTCGACCTCGCGGATGGCGGTTTTCTCGACAGAAGTTCGCTCTGGGGAGGATCCGCTCGTTCGCCTGCGTAAGACTTTTTCGATCCCCGAGGGTCAGACGGAGGAGAATCTCCGACACGACATGCTCATGTCGATGGAGGTGGAGTGTCTTTCAGATACGGCGCAGACCGTGATTTTGACGCATCGAGGTGCTGTCGGGATCAAGCGGGAGGATCTGCGGTTCGAGAACCGATCGCTGTATGTGGGGACGCGTGAGGAGGGGCTTATTGAGGTTGAACGGACCATGTTCGGCGAGATGAAGGAGGAGTTGCCGGTCTGGTCGCTGGGTGGGAGTGATTCCCTGGTCTGGACGTCGGTGGGGAATAAATATTTTGCTACGTTTCAAGCACCGCTCGCAGAGGCGGGTCATAGCGGTATCGACTGGGTGGCTGAGATCACCAGCGAACCGCTCCCGAAGGATGCGGAGGGCAATGTCTCTGCCACCTCTCGCACGGTCACCAGTGCCATCACCGTGACACCGGAAACGCCAGTGCGTTCATTCACAGTTGCGTGCTATCTGGGACCGAAATCACGCGGAGCGTTTCAGACTGTGAAAGCGTATGTGGACCGGGGATACGACGAGCAGGTGCTCGCCAGCTATTCGATGGGGATGTGCTCGTTCATGACGTTCCGCTGGCTGACCGGGTTCATGATTACGACATTGAATCTGTTCCAGAAAGTCGTCATCAATTACGGTATCGCCATCATCATGCTCGTGATGATTGTCCGTGGTGTTCTGCATCCGATCACCAAAAAGGGCCAGGTGAACATGATGCGGATGCAGCAGCAGATGAGCAAGATTCAGCCCAAAGTCGAGGAGATGAAGAAGCGTTTCGCCAACGATAAACCGCGTCAATCCCAGGAGATGATGAAGATTTATCAGGAGGCGGGGGTGAATCCTGCGGGGCAGATGATGTCGGGTTGTCTGCCGATGATGCTTCAAATGCCGATCTGGATCGCGCTGTATACGTCGCTGAATTTCAACATCGACATGCGACATCAGCCATTCTTCCTCTGGATCAAGGATCTAACATCTCCGGACGCACTGATTACCTTCGCAGAACCAGTCACGATTCCATTGCTCTCTTCCATGACCGGACCGATTCACTCGTTCAACCTGTTGCCGATTCTGGTTTCGATTGCGATGTTTGCACAGCAGAAATTGATGCCAAAGCCGAAACCAGCTCCGGGAGCGTCTTCGCAGTCGACGGATCAGGCTGCTCAGATGCAGAAGATGATGCCGTTCATGACGCTCTTTTTCGGGCTGCTCTTCTACAACATGCCAAGCGGTCTGAATTTGTACATTGGGACGAGTAGCTTCTTCGGTATGCTCGAACAGATGCACATCCGCAAGCACATTGAGGACTTAAAAACGCGTCCCGAACCGGAGAAGAAGCCAAGTAGAATCAAAATGCCAGGTTTCTTGTCGCGGATCAAGCAGGCAGCCCAGGACTCGCAGCAGATCCAGTCGAACTCGGGCAAGCCAAAGAAACGCGGCAAGTAACGCACAGTAGGGAGTGGTTCGATTGGGAGGGCAGGTCGGGCATCGCCCGACGTCAGTTACCCGGAGATGTCGAGTAGCTCGTAGGGTGCGTCCCGGACGCACCTTCTTTTTTTGTAACTTTTCAGCCATCGGCAATGGATTGGGTGACTCCGTGTGGATGAAGTGATGTAGGGCAGGTCGTTCTTTCGCCTACAGGCGAAAGGTTGACCTGCCTCCACCATGCACGTTCGCGTTACAGCAATCCAAACAGAGCATAGATGCCCCATAGTAAAGGCAGGTCCATGACCTGCCCTACCCGGCTACCCGGCTGGCCGTTACGCGACAATATCAACAGCCCCTCACTGGGAGAGCACATTCGCGTCGCGTTGCTGACCGAGTTCGACGGGATCCAAAATCCTCGAGTCGGTATGTTGCAGGACAATCTGGCTGCCTCAGCCGATGAAATCACCGGCGAGATCACTGGCAGGCCCATGCCCGCCGCGCTTGGGGAACCCCTTTTTGCGTCTCAATCTGACACCTTCATTATGTTCGAAGCGCTCCAAGGCTGGAATTGCCCATTCGGGAATCCGGACAACACCGCAAACGCAATGCCGAGCGACGGAATCGAATTTGCTCTCAACACCTACAGTTGCACCTATTTTCAGCTCTATCTCTGCGATATCGATGAAGCAGCTTTTTGGCCTGGATTTGAATCGTGGGCAGCCATCCTGTCGGGCGACCCGGATCCGCCTTCTGTCCCGACGACCAGCGAATGGGGTCTGGTGATTATGGCACTCCTCCTTGTAATTACCGGGAGTATCGTCGTCGCCAGGCGTGAACACGTCGTCGCCTGAGGATTGCCAATCCAAGAGTCGCGGAATGTCCACCGACAGGTAAGTCGGGCTATTCCAGGTATCCCAGGTCTGCGAGGCGCTCGGTGAGGAGTTTTTCGTCGGCTTCTGAGTAGACGCCCAACCCGTCCGATAATCCACCACCTTCCATGGCTGGTTCAGATTCGTAATTCAGAGGTGGGTCGAACAGCTCACTCGCGACGCGGCCATCCATATCGTCCGGGACGCGCAGACCCATCATCGCAAGTATCGTCGGCGTCGTATCGACCAACCGACTGCGAGTATCGCGACTCTGAATGGTCGTGCTGGCCTGAGTGCCGGGGCTTGACACTGCGTAGACGCCGTCCAGCCGGTGCGTGCCCTCCAGTTTTCGCCAGGGAAGCCACACCACGGGTTTGTTTCCGCGTATTTTTCGGACCACGCTCAGGCCCTCAGCCGGGGCGAGGAGGAGGTCTGGCATCCACTCGCTGTTCGCACGCGTGCAGTTGTATAGTTCCTCAGGGCGGTGGATTTCAGGGAAAAGGTTGAATTCCGTCCCATCCGGTCGGCGGGCTTTGTAGGCGAGGAGACGATCGCGGAGTTCGTCCCGTAGTGCTTCATATTCTCCGGGTGTGACGATCCCGTCGGGCTGACGACCTTTGAGATTGAGGTAGAGGAAGCCATAAATTCCGGCGTGCATGACGCAGGCTCGGGTTTTGGAGAAGTCGATCGCCAGATCTTTGTCGATTTGTTGGTGAGTGGCGAATTTACCCTTTTTTCTTGATACAGACTTCTTCAGGACGTGCAATAAGCGGGTTTGGGATTGAGCAGACCCTGGTTTCAGGACCAAATAGCCCCAATCCTTGAGCAGGAGGTTCGCCTGAGCTTTGCCTTCGAGGCTGCCATGACCATGGTCGGACATGATGTAAATGTATGCTTCATTATTTTCAGCGTAGGTGAATAGTTTTCCGAGGGCGATGTCGAGTTCGCGGAAGCAGTCAGCGGCCATCTCGAATCGCCGCTCGTGTCCTTTGTTGAATTTCGGATCGAGGTATTTCCAGGTTTTGTGCTGGAGATTGTCTACGAGTTTGTAGACGACCATGAGGGCGTCCCATCCGTAGCGATCGCCGCAATACTGGGTCACTTCAGCCCCCTGGTGGAAGCTGTTGGAGATGTCAGCCAGGTTTTCGGCGAAGATTTTGTCGCCGCCGAGGGTTTTTCGTCGCCAGGTGGTTTTGAAGGTGTAGTCCGGCCAGCGGTTCAGAATGTCGGATTTCAGGTCGGGGGGGTAGGTGAATTCGGTGGTGACGCCGGGGGTCTCAAAGCCGGTGATGACGAATCCGTTGACTGGCTGAGGGGGGTAGGTCATGGGTACGTTGACAGCTCCGACTTTCAGACCCTTGTCGGAGAGCATTTTCCAGATGGTTCGGATACGGGATATGGACTGGGTGCTGTTGAAGCTGAGTTCGTTGGTGTGGACGTCGTAGCGTTCGAAATCGAAGATTCCGTGGGAACCGGGGTTTTTACCGGTCATGAAGGTGGTCCAGGCTGCTGGCGTGATGGGGGGTTTTGTGGATTCGAGGGGTCCGGAGACGCCTCGGTCGAGGAGGGTTTTGAGGTTGGGCATTCGCCCTGAGTCCATCATTGGGTTGAGGATGTCCCATGTTGCCCCGTCAAGCCCGATAATGAGGACGCGTTTTGCGATGGCTGGTAGGTCGCGGGTTGGGTTATTGCGTGCGTCGTGAGTTGCGTCGGTGGGTATGGCGGGTTTCTGGGTCGGGGTTGTGTCGTCGGGGTGTTGGATCATCGTTTTCCAGCTGGGTAGGGTGTTTGCCTGTTAATTGTTTTTTGCGTTTGCGTAGAGGATTTTAAGGGCGTCGCGCTCCCGTTGCAAACGATGGGGGTGCGTATTATAACGCTGGTAATATAGAAATCACCCCCGGAAGGAGCCTCGATGAAGATCATCAGTGAACCTAGTGTTTATCTTGTTGGACAGCAGAGTATTGACCAGACCGAACTGGATCGGTTTCTTAATGACAGCGGTGTGGATCAGTGGGAGACGGATACGGAGGTTGCGGGGGAGAAGTTGTGCGAGGTGGCGGGGCGGGTGTGCTACATGAGCTTCGCCAAGCCGCGACCTGGAGGGAATAAGGCGTATCTGGACCGGATAATATCGGTGCGACAT
>JAJRYY010000139.1 GCA_024275565.1 Planctomycetota bacterium | reverse complement strand
GAGCAAACTGGAAGGCGTCAACAACAAGATCAAAGTCATCAAACGCATCGCCTACGGCTTCCACGATCTCGAATACTTCGCACTCAAAGTCAAACAGGCATTGCCAGGAAAATACGCCAGTAACTAATTCGGAGGAGAACCTAAAAACGAAAAAACAAGCCCCCGGAAACATCCGCTTCCGAGGGCCTGCTTAATTTATACATTCAACTTCCTGCTTCGCTGTAAATAGCGAATTAGGCAGCGCGACGACGACGGATCATCGCCAGAGCGCCAATACCGAGAAGACCAAGTGTGGCAGGCTCGGGAACACCAGCAGCGCCGGTGAGGAAGATGTCGTAGTTACCGCCAGCTCCACCTTCCCAGCCAGTGATCGCTGAGTTTCCACCAGGGCCATCCGGACCACTGATTTCTTCGAAGGATGCCTGGTCGAAAATCTGACCGCCAGCGCTGACAGGGCTGTTACCGAAGTTTGAAACGGCGATGTAGTAGTTGCCAGGACCGGCAGGAGCAGCACCAGTGCCATCGTTGGCCGGAACCGTGATACCACTGTGGAACGGTGCTCCACCAGGATTGTCATCGTTGCCGAGAACACCCATACCAGCGGAATCGAAGAGATAGAGCTGCGTATCAAAGTCGGCAGATCCACCAGCACCGCCCTGATCGCCCGACGTCCAGGCTGAGAAGCCGTTTGG
This sequence comes from Planctomycetota bacterium, assembly GCA_024275565.1. Classification (GTDB taxonomy): domain Bacteria; phylum Planctomycetota; class Phycisphaerae; order UBA1845; family UBA1845; genus JAJRYY01. The sequence continues at coordinate 15,683 of JAJRYY010000139.1, read as the reverse complement.
ATCGGTAATCACGATACCATACATGTCAACGCCATCAAAACTGGCACCGATGATGTTCGACAGCTGCCCACCGCCGTTATCGACATCCTGAGCGGTCGCCGGAAGATCACCAGCATCACCCTGCTCATTCCAAATGTGGCTACCAGCATTGGCGGACACTGCAAACAACGACAATGCGACGCAAGTTGCGCCAAACTTTGCAAAACTCATTAGATTCACTCCTCCAAAAAACTTCAAAAAGAAACGCGTTTCCTGCACGCCCGGCGAAGGGGTTCACGACCCTCTGCAAAACGTGCGCATTCACAAAATATAAGGTCCCGCCGTATCGCTCCAAAAACAGCACGACGCGACGAAAAACAGACCACAGATCAGCCTTTGATGAGAATTCCCAAAATTGCGGAATTATCCACCCAAAACCAAAATCCCTCGCCCTGCAACACCGAAGCGCGCAGCAGCGCTAAATTATTCTCTCTCGAAATTCCCTCAGACAGGACCGGCGACCGATTGGCGATCAAATGGCTCAAAATACCCAGTTGACGCAAACCCAGAGCGCTTCTCACACGCCCTACCGCAGGCTGACGACCCCCTTATACCACAACCAGCAACTTGGTTTCAAGTAAAAGAAGAGAAAAAATGCTACAAATTTGAGACGGCCAACCCGACCGACCGCAACCATAGAGAACATAACCGCCCTGCCGCTGCCAGAGCACGATTCTTCGCCACCAGATCACGTTTCGTCGCCACCAGATCGCGTTTCGTCGCCGCCAGAGCACGATTCAGCGTTACCAGAGTACGGTTTTCTTCGCCGCCGGTTCACGATTCAGCGTAGCCTGATCGCGTTCCTTCGCCGCCTGATTACGATTCAGCGTTGCCTGATCGCGTTTCTTCGCCGCCGTTTCACGAATCAGCGGGTCGATCCCCCGGACACGCTGACGCCCAGAATATTCTCACTACCCGAGCGAATTTCCGCCAGAACATCAATCGCTGGCTCGGCATCTATGTGAATATGCGCACAAGCAGCCTCAGAACCCTTCATGATGCTATTTTCCATCTCTTCGACATTGATTCCAGCGTGACTTATTTTATTCAAGACATGCGATAATACCCCCGGACGATTCAGGTGTCGTACAGTGAGGCACCAGGTCGTCTCGGATGCCTTTCGGACGTTCACACAGTTCAAAACGCGTCCCGAGCAGGCGTATTCCAGCAGGATCCGCACCGTTTCGCGGGCGATCGCATCCTGGGCCTGATCCGTCGAAGCACCAATATGATGCGTCCCATAAATCACCGGATCAGTACCTAAGATGCCGCCATTGGGTGAATCTGAGCTTGAAAACGCGGTTTTTAGTATCTCAGGACGGAATTCGCCCTTGGCCCCGCTCGGCTCGCCAGGCCACACGTCCATGGCGACGCGTAAGTGACGATCGGCGATGGCTTTGGAAAGTGCATCGCTATCCAGCACCTCCGCACGGGCGGTGTTGATGAGGTAGCTGCCCGACTTCAGCCGCGACAGCACGCCATCCCCGATGATATGCTTCGTTTCAGGCGTCGCAGCCAGGTGCAGGGATAGTATGTCGCAGCCTGAGGCTACCTCCTCCGGCGTGGCGCATCGAGATACGCCCCACTCGGCTGCCTGCTCATAGGTCAGGGATCGACTCCATGCGATGACGTTCATTTCAAAGCCTATCGCTCGTCTCGCGACGGCCTGTCCGATTTTGCCCATGCCGATGAGGCCCAGTGTGCGCGATTTCAGGCCCCTGGCGACGCCGTATTCCTTCTTGTTCCACGATCCCGCGTACAGATCGACGGTGTTGTGGACGATTCGCCTGTCGAGCGCGAGGATGAGGGCGAAGGTCAGCTCTGCGACAGCTACCGCATTTTTACCTGGACAGTTGGCGACCGCGATGCTTCGGCGAGAGGCTGCCGCCACGTCGATGGTGTTGACGCCCGCTCCCGCACGGACGATAAGCCCCAGCGCGTCAGCGGCTGAGAGCATCTCCTCGGTGACCTTTGTGCTTCTGACGACGAGGGCTTTGCATCCTGAGTCCCGGATCGCGTCAACGAGCGCTTCTCCGCTTAAGCCCGGGTCGCTGACAACTTCCAGCCCGCCAGCTTTCAGGGCGTCGATTCCTGAGGTTTCAAATTTGTCCGCGATGAGTATTTTCATAACGTTTCCTGCCTGAGTTTCTGCATCTGGTCCTGGCAACACAGCAGGCAAACAGCCTGCCCTACGGTGAATTCGGTTCGCTTGCGACGCTGTACTTCACGGAACGCCAGCCGCCTGAGCGACATCGTGTCCGCCCCGGCGTTGTGCGTCAACCACCCACTGCAAGCGCTGTAGAATCGGTGCTGTGGGAGAAGAGAATTGGAGAGGCTTGGAATGGAATGAGCGAGACAGGAATCCTGAATCGACGAAGCACCTCCGTGATCTTGGAAGCAAAAAGGGGAATGGAAGAATACTCCTCTCCCATCCCCCAGCGCAAACATCGCTTAAGGAATGCCCCCACTCAGAAGCACCGAAACGTTGTCACTTTCATAGTTTGACACTGCAAGATCGAGATCGTCGTCGCCGTCAAAGTCTCCAACAGCTACCGACACTGGATCATCGCCTGCACCGTACACAGGGTTTCCACATATCAGACTGTGCATTCTGCCGAAGATGCGCTGGAATCTGGCGTAGTCCAGGAGATCAACGTCGCCGTCGGCGTCGAGGTCTACTGATCCGCAGTTCGGTGACAGTGAACCACCCACCGATCCGGTTTCGCAATTTACGAAGGCTGCATAGTCGGACAAATCCACACTGCCACTCCCGTCGGGATCACCGTGGGTGCACTGGGCGGTGGCTGGCGGTGCGCCCCTGGCGAAAATGAACATCACAATCATCAGGAAAAACGTTCTTAACGTCAGACCTTTCACAAGAACCTGCATGATACTTACCTCCACGTTGAATAAGATAGAATAAAGAAAAAATATGGACGGACGATCCTCGACGCGCCCAGTACTATTGTACGGGGCGTGGGTGTCTGCGTTCGGAAAAATCGACGGCGGTGGCCTTCTTTGTCTCAATTGAGGGGCGCCGTGGGTAGTTCGGGGATTCCGGACAGGAGAAGCCATCCCCACACACGACTCGCGGCGATCGGACGTGCGTGCTATGATCCCCCGCCTGATTTGACCTGAGAATCACCCAACATTACGGAGATGCTACACCCATGATCTATCTCGATTACAACGCCACGACACCGATCGATCCGCTGGTGGCGGACGCGATGATTCCATTGTTGCGGGAACATCAGGCCAACCCTTCGAGCGCCCATGCATTGGGTGTGTCGTGTCGCGAGGTGATTGACAAAGCCCGCGGACAGGTAGCTGCTTTGCTTGGCGCACAACCCGATGAAATCGTCTTCACCTCCGGGGGAAGCGAATCCAACAATCACGCCATCAAAGGGGTGGCTGAGTCGCTGCGCGATCGCGGAAACCACATCATCACCTGCACGGTTGAACACCCGGCGACCCTTGCACCATGCGCCTATCTGGAGCGCTATGGTTTCGAGATCACGAAGGTTCCGGTGGATGGGAATGGGTGGGTCGATCCGGACGACGTGAAGCGGGCCATCACATCCAGGACGATTTTGATCACGATCATGCACGCCAACAACGAGGTCGGAACGATTCAGCCGATCGCCGACATCAGCAAGATCGCACGCGAGGCGGGCGTGTTGATGCATACGGATGCGGCGCAAAGTGTGGGCAAGATCGGAACGCGTGTGGACGAACTCGGCGTCGATCTGCTGTCCATGGCCAGCCATAAGCTGTACGGCCCCAAGGGGATCGGTGCGTTGTACGTCCGCTCAGGTGTCACGATCGAACCGCTGATCCACGGAGCTGGGCATGAGAGAGGTATGCGTGCCGGGACTGAATCGACGCACAACACGGTAGGACTGGGCATGGCTGCCGAGCTGGCGGCGGATCATATCGACTCGGATGAGCTGCGGTCGCTAAGCATTTTACTCCACGACCTGATCGTCGATGGATTGGGCGATGGCGTGGTCCGATGGAATGGTGATCGTGAAAATCGACTCCCCAACACGGTCAATCTCGGATTCAAAGGGCTTGTTGGCCCCGAATTTCTAACGCGCCTGTCCGGTGTGGCAGCCAGTCCGGGAGCGGCATGTCATTTCGACCGACATGAACCCTCGGAAGTTCTGTCAGCCATGAACGTGCCACATCCATTTGCACTTGGCTCGATCCGGTTCAGCCTGGGGAGACCGACGACCCGAGACGACATCGAACGTGCAGCGGCTGACACTGTGAAGATAGCTCGAACCCTCAGCCCCTCGTCATCATAGCAGGGTTGGACATATTGGGGTTACGCTGACGGTGCGCTGAGCGGGTTGCACTCCAGCGAATCCTCAATGGATTTGAGCAGCGATGAGATGGAGAATGGTTTCCTCAGCAGGCTTGCATCCTTGTACCTGTCCCTGTCCAGGTCAAAATCAGTACTTCCCGTCGCAAAAATGGTCCTGACAACGCGCTTCAACTTGCTCATCTCGACATAGCATTCAGTACCACTCTTACCCGGCAAATCGACATCCATGATCACAATATCGATTTCATCGCACTTACTCGCGAACAGGGAGACTGCTTCTTCACCGTCACCCACTTCATAAACATGATGCCCGGCGTCAATCAGGACAGATTTCATCAGCCCGCGAATCTGGAGATCATCTTCGACAATCAGGATGCAGGCAGATCGTTTCCGGCGAAATTCTGTACCAGCAACGATCGCATCATCTGAAACCGGTGCATCGCAACACGGCAACGTGATCGTAAAACGCGTCCCTTTATCTTGCTCCGTACTGATCTCAATGGTCCCTTCGTGATCCGTCACAATCCCGTGAACGACAGCCATCCCAAGCCCAGTCCCCTTCGTACGAGAACGCAGCGTGAAGAACGGCTCAAAAATATGATCGATGGCTTCGGGCGATATCCCCTCACCAGTATCCACCACCGATAGTTGCACTTCCTGATCTTCGTCAACGTGCTGATCGACAACAATGTCCATCACTCCACCCTCGGGCATTGCATCACGGGCATTCAACGCGAGATTGAAGACAACCTGCTCAAGCTGACTCGCATTGGCGTTCACCCATATCGGTCGAAAACCTGGTATATACTCTCGGAGATCAATAGATGATGGCAGCAGATGTCTCAAGATAATGATCGATTCCCTGACAACTTCACATAGATCAGTAGGCTGTTTCTGAACCGCTCGTTTGCGGCTGAATGTCAGCAAAGACTGCGTAATACCAACAGCCTGCTTGCTCGCAAGACGAAGACCATGGATCGCCGATGCAGTGGTTGTATCACCTTCTGAATGTGAATCAATGATATCTGTATAGGCCATGATCGCGGTCAACACATTGCTGAAATCGTGTGCAATCCCGGCTGAAAGCGTACCAACCGCCTCCATCTTCTGGGCATGCCTGAGCTGTTCCTCCAGTTGCTCCTTATCACTTTCCGCACGCTTGCGCTCCAGTTCCGCAGATGCACGTGATGCGAAAATACGCAATATTCTGGTAATACGCTCCACATCCTGAATAGGTGACTTATCAAGAATCACCATAAGACCAATCACTTCATTCCGTGAATCCAGCAAAGGCACGCCTGCATAACTGCTGATGCCCAATTCCTTAAGACAATAATCCTCAGGATACGCATCATCGACACCTTTTGCAATCACACACATAGACCCAGCCAGTACATCCTCGCAGGGTGTACCCTTCAAATCATATGTAAAGTTGTCCACAATCTCTCCATCGCGACAAAAAGCAATGGTAGAGGCTGTTGTCTGCAAGTCCGAAGAAATCTCTGCAACCAGGATCTGGCTCGCCTTCGTATAGTCAGAAACATGCTTCACCAGAGAACGGAAAAACGCCTCACCCGTCTCAGACGAAACACCTTCCGCGATGCTATTGAGCATTTCATCCATCTGCTTGCGAGCGGTAATGTCAGTGGCCATACTGCATATCGCGTACGGCGTACCGTCCGGTCGTCTCAACGCATATTTTGTGCATATAAAGCTCAGAAGACCGCCAACCAGATCGACATCCTCTTCCGATTCAATCGCAGAGTAACTGTTCAACGCCAATTGATCCGTGGCCTTGAAACGACGCGCCAACTCGGGCGAAAATACTTCGTCAACTGTTTTACCCTGTATTTCCGAAAACTGTATACCTGTCTGATTCTCATATTGTTTATTGACCAATATGAACCTGCCCTCAACATCCTTCAGATAAATCGCAACGCTTGAATGATCCAATATCGCCTGTAAACGCGCTTCACTCTCCCGGATACGAGCATCAGCACCGCGACGCGCTGTCACATCAAACCAGGACCCAACAATGACCAGATCGTTCCCTTCCTCATCATGCAAAAGACGATGCTGATCATACAACCAGACGTAACTGCCATCCTTCCGGCGAAAACGGTACTCCATCGCAGTATCACCCGTTTCACCGATCGCATCATGCCACGCCACAACACGATCACGATCCTCAGGGTGCAAATGGTTTTCCCAGAAATAAGGATCATCCAGAAAGTCCTTCGCAATATATCCCAGTTGTGTTTCAATATTTCCGGTAATAAACGTCGTCGGACAAGATCCACCAGGACCACAACTGTAGATGACAGCAGGACTTGCTGATATCAGAAAACTAAGCTCAGCCTTCGCCTGAACCAAAGCCCGGAACGAACGCAAGCGATCAATCGCAATACCCGCAAGTTGGGAAAAATCGGAAATCATCTCCAGTTCCCAGGCCGCCGGTCGACGGGGCGTGCGATAATAAACGGCGAAGGTACCAAGCACACGGTTGACGCTGTCAAGGATCGGGTGCGACCAGCAGGCGCGAATACCCGCAACGGCAGCAGCATCAAGATAATCAGACCAATAAGCGTGCGCGTAAACATCCTCAACAACCACAAGACGACCCGTCGCAGCAGCAGTCCCGCACGACCCAACACCCTCACCGATCGTCACACCATCAATCGCCCGAACATAAGCCTCAGGAAGGCTTGGCGCAGCACTGTGGCGAAGCCGATCACCCTCAAGGAGCAAAATCGAACAAAGTGCATCTGGATGAATCTGCTCGAACCCACCAGCCAACACCGAAAGCGTCTCGTCCAGTGGTTGCATCGACGCAATATTCTCCAGCACCCTGCTACGCACCTCGTGGGGCATCACCTCTCGACGACGCAAAGTGGCATCTCGCAACATCTGATCCGTCACGTCCTTCGCAAATCCAGCCCGGAACAGAACTGCACCGCCATCATCCAGAATGTCCGCCGGGCACTCATGAATCCACCGAATTCCACCGTCAGGATGAACAACGCGATACTCCAACTCATCACGGGGCTGACCGCTCCCCAGCTCAAAAAGCCGAACAGCCTCAAGCACACGATCGCGATCTGCAGAATGCACCACGTCAAAAAAACGATCCGGATCAGACATCAGATCTTCAGGCATGCAACCCCAGACATGCTCGCACGCAGGATTGACATACAGAAGCTCCGATCCATCTGCAGACCGCAACCAGAAGAACGCATCCATGTTCTGGAATAGCAACTGAAACTGCCCGGAGTCCAACGGACAGAGATTCGGAACCTTCGGAGTAGAAGACATGATCGGTAGCGGCTCCCTGAGGATTTACATTCCAGCTTGAATTGACCCAGCTTGGATTGACCCAGCTTGGATTGACATTGTCGCCTGAGAACGTCGATCCAACAATCGACACGCCCAATAATACGCGTCCAGGGTCCGCATTCCACCCAAATTTTAATCTTTTTCCAAAAGCAAAACCGCAACGCAAGACCAGACACGACAAAACGAAACATACCACATTTGATTGGCATTCGCCTTTTACGATGCCGATGCTAAAATCCGGTGGTCCAACGAGGATTCTGCGGTACTTGGCAGCGAGCTTATTTGTTAGAGCCGATGCGGAACCTTCGGGCGGCTGGTATTCGGCCTGCAAAGACATGCCCGCAGTACGATGGGAAGTCCGCGTAACCGACCGGCCACCCCCTTTTTACAGGTAATAAGGTTCTTGCAAATTCCTCTCACCGGTGCTTGCGGTTCCTCGACTGGACATTTTTTCATGGGTTTCAGGGTTCAGGACCCATTTGTCAGGGTTTCACGCTTCAGGGTTTCAGGCTTCAGGATTTCAGGCTTCAGGGTTCTTGCTTCAAGGTTCATGCGCTGTTCCTGAATTTCATACGCGCTGAACCTCGTGCGTTTCGGACGCAGCGAATCCTGACGGACGCAGCGAATCCTGACGGTCGTCGCGCGTTACAACTCAGATTCGTCCCTCAACCTTGGACGTCCTGGGTTTCAGATTTGAATTGTCGCTGCAATTCCCGCTCTCTCCGCGTTGTTTTCGGACCTGACGCGATCTCGCGGGTAAGGTATAATCCACAGGTGATATGAGTAATTTGATACTGTTTGAAGATGCTGGATTCGCCAACCTTCTACCCACCGTCTACTGGCGGTCGGTCTTTGAGTTGCGCTGCGGACGATCTACGTTATGGGACCAGGCGGAGAAGCTCTACGGCCACACGCCAAGTGGTGCATGGACCCGATCCTGGACCGCTGCCACCACGGCTGAGCGCCTCTCCGTACCGGTGAACAAGTCGGCTGTCGCTGGCGATGTGCTGGTGAACGGTCGATGGCTGCCGGATGCTCCCGTCGACTTTGAAGCGGCACCCTACGTCGGTATTTGCGACGGTTCGATCGCGTATGTCGTTTGCGACAAAGAGCTTACGAAAAGCCTCGGACCGGAGGATTTCCTGGATCGCCGAAGCTGGTCCGATTTGATCGAACGTGCTCCGAGCGGGCGCATCGGCGGAGCGATGATTGAGTATCCGTGGGATATTCTGACGCAAAGCCGGCGACTTCTCTCGAACCAGTTTGATCCCGCCCATTTTGGTCCATCCGGGGCGAGCATCGACGGCGAGGTCCACCCCTCTGCGGTGCTGGTGAATGAAGGCAGCATATGCATTGAGGCAGATGTTGTGATACACCCCCTTGCTGTCATCGATGCCACCGACGGTCCGATCGTGATTGAGCGTGGCAGCAGAATCCACCCACACGCGGTGGTCCGTGGTCCTGCACACATTGGAGCTGGTTGCACGGTCAACCCCCATGCCCACATCCACGGTGGAACCTCGCTGGGTCCGGTCTGTAAGGTTGGCGGCGAGGTCGATGGCTGCGTTTTCCAGGGATACGCAAACAAGCAGCACGATGGATTCCTCGGACATGCCCACGTCGGTTGCTGGGTCAATCTCGGAGCTGCGACGACAAATTCTGACCTTAAACACACCTATGGTTCCATCCGGGTTCCGATCAACGGGACTGATGTCGATTCCGGGTGTATGTTTTTTGGAGCGGTCATCAGCGATTTCGTGAAGACCGGCATCAACCAGTCGATCCCGACGGGGGCGATCCTCGGTTTCGCTGCAAACGTCTTTACGTCCGGGCTGACGCCTCGATTCCTGCGTTCGTTCACCTGGTTGACCGACCTGGGCATGGAGGAGGGTGACGCAGAACGGCTGATCAAGACCGCCGCCGTCGCCATGGCCCGCCGAGACCGGACATTGACGGAATCTGAGGCCGAGCTGTTCGAAAAATTGGCTGAAATCGCCACATTTTTCGAGCCGGACAACGATCCGAGGCAGTTTGTGGGTGAAGGGTCGATTCATGAGCTGAATTCGCCACTCCCGCAAACAAGCATCGCAGAACCCCGCTGATCGGGCGGCCTGGACGATCTGCTCAAGCGGATGGCGAACAGGGACCGATAATTCGAGGTAGACGAACCAACAGCCTGATAAGACATGGAACAGGCAGCCTGATAAGGCATGAAACAGGCGCAGATTGATAAGGCTTGGAGCGGGCGGATCGAACAGGGACTGCAATTGCAGGTCGATGCAGAATTCCGGATGACAAACCTTCATGAGGGATGCAAAATAGTGATGAAACGAACGCTGTATGGTGTGCTGATGCTCGCCATGGTCACAGGCGGGACAAGCTGCGATGTCGACACGATCTTGAATCAGACAGCCAGCTTCGGGACAGACGGCACGTTCGCACCGGCGGGGGCTCCTTTGACTTCCGGATTGCGGGGCACGTTCCGCGTGTTCATCGAAAACAACACGCCCTTCCGCGCAATCTTCACCTATGGATCGTTCGACAATACCGACGAACGCACGACGCCGGCGTTTTTTCAATTCACACCCAACAGTCAGATCGTCGCACCTGGGTCATCGGTCACCCTGGAGGGCAATACAAACTCCGGCGTGGTCACATTTCCCTGCGCGCGTGTCTTCTCCATGGGCAGTCGATCCCTTATCAGCCTGGTGCAGGAAAATCCGGGCACTTTCGCTACCCAGATTGAGCAGGATGGGTTGATCGACGGAATCGGGTTCTCAGATATACCCCCCAACGCTGACGTGGCTGCTCAGCCCAATCAGGGGTTCGCAGCCGGCTATGAAGCACGGCTTGGTGCTGACTTCAACTGCGGGTCGCTCCTGGTACTAAGCCTGGAGTTCAACGAAACGGGTGCGAATCGCTTCCGCGTAAACGCAACAGTCTTCCCATCGCGCGGAGACGGGCAGTAGTCACAAAACATACCTGCTAACCTGCCACAGCTCACGCTAACCTGCCACAACTCACTCCGCTGATTTTTCCAGCTTCGCCCGCACTTCAGGGCGAATGTCGATCCCAAGCTCCAGCAGTTGCTTCTCATCCACAGACCCCGGGGCATCCGTCAGAGGACACGTCGCACGCTGCGTGTTCGGGAACGCGATCACCTCGCGAATGCTCTCCTGACCCGTCATTTTCATCACCCAGCGATCAAGCCCAAACGCGATCCCACCATGCGGCGGCGCTCCAAAAGCCAGCGCTTCCAGCAGATGCTTGAATTTGAGCTGCGCATCCTCCTCACTGATATTCAGCAGATCGAAGACGGCCCTTTGCACCTCCTGCCGATGAATACGAATACTCCCCCCGCCCATCTCCTCACCATTGAGCACGAGGTCGTACGCATCAGATCGCACCTTGCCGGGATCGGTCTTCATCAGAGGAATATCCTCCTCGAAGGGGGCGGTGAACGGATGGTGCGTACTGTCCCATCGCTTCTCATCTTCGTTCCAGTCCACAAGTGGAAAATCGACCACCCACACAAGATCCCAACGCCCCTCGGGAATCACGCCCAGAATCTCAGCAAGACGCGTGCGAACGAAGTGGAGATATTTGCACACATCTTTGTAGCTTCCGGGCATGAAGAAAATCGCATCGCCCACCTTCGCACCCGTTTTCTCACAGATCCCCTTGCAGAATTCCTGCATAAACTTCGCAACCCCCGTCGCAAATTCCGGACCATCCGCACCATCCACGACCTTCGTCACCGGCATCCCACCAGCTCCAATGCCCTTCAACTCCTCCGTCAGACCATCCGTCACCTTCCGCGTCAGCTCAGCACCACCCGGCGCGACGATACACTTCACCGCCCCGCCCGATTCAATCGCACCCTTGAACACACCAAATCCCGTCTCACGCACAACATCCGTAATATCCTGCAATTCCAGCCCAAACCGCGTATCAGGCCGATCAACGCCGAAACGCTCCATCGCCTCCGCATAGCTCATATGGCGGATCGGAGTTTCGATATCGACATCCAGAATCTCCTTGAAAATACGCACAACGCAGCGGTCGATCGTGTTCATCACATCGTCCCGCTTCACAAACGCCATCTCCATATCAACCTGCGTAAACTCCGGCTGACGGTTACCACGCAAGTCCTCATCACGGAAGCAGCGGACAATCTGTGCATACCGGTCGAACCCGGCGATCATGAAAAGCTGCTTGAAAATCTGCGGCGATTGCGGCAGTGCAAAAAAGCTCCCCTGCTGCACCCGCGATGGAACCAGATAGTCGCGAGCACCCTCCGGTGTCGATTTCGTCAGCACCGGCGTCTCAATTTCCAGAAAACCCTCGTCGTCGAAAAAGTCGCGGATCGTCTTGGTCAGTTGGTGACGAACGCGAAAAATGTTCTGAATCTGCGGGCGGCGAAGGTCCAGATAGCGGTAGCGCAGGCGAAGCTCTTCGTTGGCTTCCACATGGTCTGAAATCTCGAAGGGGACGGGTTTCGATTTGGCGAGCAGGTCTGCACCACTGGCTTCCACCTCGATCTCACCAGTCAGCATCTTGGGATTCACATTCTCACCACGCGTCGCGACAGTCCCTCGAATCGCAATCACATCCTCATTGCGAAGCGTACGGGCAATCTCATGGGCAGCCGGGTCCGTATCGGGATTGAACTTAAGCTGCGTAAGTCCCTCGTGATCGCGGAGGTCGATGAAGACCATCCCCCCATGATCGCGGTAATTATTGACCCAGCCAGCCAATGTAACCGTATCTCCAACGTTCTCTTTCCGCAGGCTTCCACACCGGTGTGTACGCTCGTTGTAAGCAATAGCCACTACTGTCTCCTTCCACCATTCTGGTGGATTCTGGGGTTACATCGATGTCGCAACTTCAATCGACACGGTTGGTTGAGGCTGTTGATGTCGGGTCACTGACTGTGTCAGTTGTGGACGTTTTCTAGCGAAACCGGAGTGATCCATCAATCGCAATAGGCAAAAAACGCTGCAAATCCTCACAAAAATGCGTATCCGTCACGGAATGCGGTAGATGTACAGGACCCGATTCAGGGTTTCGCCGAACCGAGGAAGAGTATAATGGTACGGCGGCTCAACCGTCAGCCTCGCCTCTTTCGCAAATTGGTCCCCCTCCACCAGCTCCTCCCCGGACATGTTAGACGTCTTAAACACGAGAATCCGCGTTCCGGGGTCACCGATCTGATAGGCCATCCTCAGGCAGGCTTCCAGGCGTGCGACCGCCTTGAACGTGATCAGATCGAACGGCTGCTCAATGACCAGGTGCTCGGAATGCTCGTGGACCGATTCCAGGTTGAACAGGTCCAGGGTCGCGGCTGCCTGCTCAATGAAATGCGCCTTCTTCTGTCGGCTGTCAAGCGCGGTGACGCTCCAGTCGCTCTGAACGATCGCCACTGGCATGGCAGGTATGCCCGCACCGCTTCCGACGTCGAGCATTCGGAGGTCGCAGATATCGTTCTCTTTCGCCCAGGCGACGATCGCAAGACTGTCAGCGTGGAGATCCACCGCAAAACTGGCCGGTGTCGCGACACGCGTAAGATTGAACTGCTTGTTGGCTTCCAGAACAAGCTCCATGTGCTTCCGAAGCGACACAACCGCCCCATCGGTCAGCTTCACGCCAAGTGCAGTCATAGCCGACCCCAACGCGTTATCATACTCAGTACTCAATATCGCTCCGTTCAATGCAGTGTCATCCATGTAGCCCAGCCGCCCTCGGCTGGGGTCAGCTATTGTAGGGCAGGCTATTGCCTGCCGAAACTACTTCGGGACGTATTCACTCCAGGACGTATTCACTGCAACGCATACCTCGTCGGATCGGGAATCGAAGCATCCAAAAAACCCTTCGCCCGGATCACGCAACTATCACACCGACCACAGGCAAGCCCGGCGGCGGACGGATCATAACAGCTATGCGTATCAGCGTAATCGATTCCCAGCGAAACGCCCGTCCGGATAATCTCTGCCTTCGTCATATCAATCAAGGGTGCGTGGATTGAAAACCGACCCCGCCCCTCAACAGCAGCAGCCGTCGCAAGATTCGCAAGCTCCTCGAACTTGGCGATAAACGCCGGGCGACAATCGGGATAACCGCTGTAATCCACCGCGTTGGCACCGATGAAAATGTCATACGCTCCCACGGATTCCGCGAATGCGAGAGCGAGAGCGAGAAAGATCGTGTTGCGGGCAGGGACATACGTCACCGGAACCTGATCCGGAAGCTGGCCCGAAGTCTGATCAGAAGTCTGATCCGAAAGCTGCTCTAAAATCTGATCCGACCTGTCGCCCGATTCCGGCGCAACGCGACCGGTCGGCACGTCAATATCATCCGTCAGCGCCGACCCCCCAAACGCCCGCAAATCCATCTTCTGCACAATATACCGCTCGACGCCCAGCCGCTCAGCAGACGCACGGGCAGCACCCAGCTCCACCGCATGACGCTGACCATAATCAATCGTGAGGGCGTACAAAGCATACCCATCCGCCCGGGCGACCGCCGCCGTCGTGGTAGAATCAATCCCGCCTGACAGCAACACAACCGCTCGACGATCTGTCTCAGCCTCGTCATGACGACTGGTCACAGATTCGTCAGGACGATCGATCTCAGAGTCTTCAGATGTCACCCATTCATCCCTCCACCACTCACCTACTTCACCGGCACGAACGGTTCGCAATCAGCCTTGCTGACCAGCACGTCCAATCCCGGAATCTCATCGCTCAATCGCCCCGAGAACGAATGCAACATGGGACGCTCGCTGGTCCAGTGACCAACGACAATCGCGGTAAGCCCCCGACGCAAAATCGTCAGCGCATCGTGATGCCGCATCTCGCCAGTCACAATACAGTCACCTTTCACCAATGGAAGTCTGAATGGAAGCGACCCGGCAGACCCCACGCAGAGGGCAACCCTGCCAATCGTCTCGCTTCCGCTCCCCACGATCGAGCAGCCAGCCGAGTGCGTCGCACGCTTCAGCCTCCGAGCCAACCCCATAAGCGACACCTCCTTACGCAGCGGACCCCACCGACCGATCCCGCGCACAGGCCGGCGATGCAGGGGGTAAATGTCATAGGCTGGCACTTCGTAGGGGTGCGCGTCACACAGGGCATCGACAACTTCCGACACGCCACCGCGCGGGACCACAACCTCGACACGAACCTCCTCCACCGTCTCGTAGCGACCCGCAATACCAAGTACCGGATTCGTCGCCGCGCCCCCGTGAAAGGTTCCCGTCCCCGGAATGCGGAAGCTGCATCGCGCATAATCGCCAATGTCGCCAGCCCCCGCTCGGAACATCGCCTCTGCCACAAGGTCGGCGTCGTTGATCGGAACAAAAACCACGATCTTGCAAGCCTCGCCGCCAGCGCCCTCGACATACTCAAATGGTTCAGAATCGACAAGATTACACATTTCAGCAAGAACATCGTTGGTCCCGCCCTCGGCTGCGTCGAGTGCTGTGTGGGTAGAATAAATCGCGATCCCGGCGGCGATGCAGCGGAACAGGAGAGAATCGGTATCCCTGCTCGTGGCGCTGAGTCTGGCGACCGGCTTGAAAAGGGGTGGGTGGTAGGCGACGATGAGGTCTGCCTTGCGCTTGATGGCTTCTGCCAGAACGTCCGGGGTCAGATCGATGCAGAGGATCGCGCGGCGGACGCCTGCTGTGGGGTCGCCTGCGAGCAAACCGACATTATCCCAGGACTGTGCCAAATGAAGTGGAGCAAGATGTCCCAGTATCTCGCAAACCTGATCCAGCCGTATCAACGGACGCGCTTTCTGGCGCGTCGATCGCAACTGGCTTGTACGCGCTGAGGTCGATTTTCCGCTGCTACGCTTCGCCATTGGTTGCTCCCATATCCGACATTTTCTGACGTACCATGCCCAGAAGATTCCGGGTCATTGGACCTGGTTTTCCGTCGCCAATCGGCTGAGTCTCGACGCGACACACCGGCAAAACCTGCAT